>JBJEND010000135.1:0-11492 GCA_051880015.1 Butyrivibrio sp.
TAACATCTTGCCAATTCCGATTGCCATATCGGAATATCCCGAAAAATCATAGTATATCTGGAGAGTATATGCAGCTATGCCAAGCCATGCCACAGGCGCACCCAATTTATCCGTATCCAGCGCCCATATTCCGTCTGCGATTTCTGCAAAGGTATTGGATAAAAGAACCTTCTTCCCAAGGCCGTAACAGAACCGTTTAATTCCCTCCAGAAACAGTGACATCGTCTCCCTGCGGTGTAAAAGCTGTTCTGACACATCGCTGTATTTCACAATGGGGCCTGCTATAAGCTGGGGAAACAACGCCACATATAAGGCAAAATCCAGCAGATTTTTCTGGACTTTTGCTTTTCCCGTATATACATCAATTACATAAGACATGGACTGAAAGGTGAAAAAAGATATGCCTATGGGAAGGGCAATTTCTTTAAACCCAAGTCTGCCGGTACCCTGCATGGTAATCATGGAAGTCCATACATTCCCCCTTCCGGCCTCCATAACCGATTCAACTATTATCACAAAAAAATTAAAATATTTGAATACAAACAGCATACCCAGATTAAGGGCAATCACACCTGCAAGGAAAAGCTTCCTGTTTCTTTTAAGCCGGGACAAAAAATAACCGCCGCAGTAATTTATCCCTATGGACGCAAGCATAATCAGAAGATAATATATGCCTCCCCAGCCGAGAAATACAAAGCTGGCAACCAGCAGAAAAATATTTTTCGCCCGGATTCTTACAGTTTCATCAGAGAATCTGACAACGGACAAAACAAAATTTACAATTAATACCACGGGCAGAAATACCCACAGGAAAACCATTGAACTGAAAAGCATTTTCGCCGCTCCTTTTTAGTTCATAACATTATTAATAAATTTATCAAGTGCAGCTTCATATGCC
Organism: Butyrivibrio sp.; assembly: GCA_051880015.1. Classification (GTDB taxonomy): domain Bacteria; phylum Bacillota; class Clostridia; order Lachnospirales; family Lachnospiraceae; genus Eshraghiella. The sequence goes on from JBJEND010000135.1 coordinate 899, forward strand.
TTTGTATCTTTATAATAGCTTTCGGCATGGGACGCTCCCTTAATGATTAATTTTGTCTTTGGTGCATTACAGTTGGCGTATATTTCATGACACATGCTCACAGGCACAAAATTATCCGCATCACCATGTATCATAAGTACCGGTATACGGGTTTTGGAAATCTCCCTGGCAGCATTGCACTCATCCATTCCATATCCCGCCTTTATCCTGTTTACGCAGTCCGTCAGGGGAATTACCGGAAATGCCGGCAGATGATACATAGTATGAAGCACATGGGTAAATACATATTTGGGAGAGGTAAAAGCACAGTCAGAAATAACTCCCTTGACCTGTCCCGGAAGCTTCAGGGCACTTGTCATAAGGACTGTTGCCCCTCCCATGGAGGTACCGTGAAGAAGTATCTGTGTTTTAGGGCCGCATTCTTTGATTACCCATTTTATCCATTCCATGGCATCCCAACGGTCAAGGCAGCCAAATCCTACATATTCGCCCTCACTTTCTCCGTGGGCCCTTGCGTCAGGGAGAAGCATACTGTAGCCATTTCTGAAATAGTAATCCGAAAGGGCTATATAATCACTCATTCCCGAACTGGTATATCCGTGAAAACATATTACTATTTTCCGGCAGTCTCCTCTTGGGAAAAATGTGGCATGAAGCTTAAGATTATCCCTTGAGGATATATATACATCCCTGTGAAGCTGCTCCAGAAAGTATTTTTTCCTTGTCTGAAGCATATCTGAATACCGGCTCCAGTCTGTTCCCGCCATTTTCATGGTTCTTTCCGTACTGAGGCGGCTACGTTTCATTGTTCTGCGGTAAAAATATGCCGTTTCTCCGGCACAGGCCGCTGTAATAAGTAACGGTAATGCCACTGCCACGTTTTTCAGTTTCATACTGTTATACCCCCTGTCTAAACCATGCTTTCATTGTATCAAGAACCTTCACCAATTCCTCTTCGGTTATTATATATGGCACCATTGCATAAAGGTAATTGAGAAATGGTCTTGCAAATACGCCCCGTTTATATGCAAACTCCTGATATCCTTTAAGGGTGTCCGGCGATTTAACCTCTACACAGACGCAGCCTCCCATAATTCTCACTTCCTTAATCCGGGAATCCGTAAAATTCTCCATTTCTCTGCGGGTGATTTCCTCAATTCTGCGGATTTTGGACATATAATCCTCCGTTTCAAAAAGCTCAATGGATTTAAGTGCCACACTGCATGCCAGAGCATTACCCATGAAAGTAGGGCCGTGCATAAGGGCATGTTCCGGTAAACCATCATAGAAGCCATCAAATACCTTCCGCCTGGCAACGGTTACGGCGTGGCCTATATATCCTCCCGTGAGGGCTTTACCCAGGACAAGAATATCCGGCAATACCAAATCTGCCACAAATCTGTTGCCTGTACGTCCAAATCCGGTTGCCACTTCATCAAAAATCAACAGCACACCATACCTGTCGCAAAGCTCTCTTGCCCTTTGCAGGAAGGATATATCATACATACGCATTCCTCCCGCTCCCTGCAGCAAGGGTTCCACAATAAAGCAGTTGAGCCTGTCGTGGTACTCCTCAAAGGCTTTTTCCAGCGCATCAATTTCTGTGGGAATATGTACCACATATCTGCTGGGGCCGTATGCCTTCAGTACAAAATGATAATCTTCATCATCCCCGGCTTCCATGGTTTTAAATGTATCTCCGTGATAGGCATGCTCCAGAGCAAGTATCATGGTGCGGTTTTCTTCTCCTCTGTTCATGTAAAACTGCAGGGCCATTTTTAATGCAACTTCCACTGCCACGCTTCCCGAATCCGAAAAAAATGAATAATTCAAATCACCGGGCAGCCAGCTTTGCAACTTATCCGACAGCTTCTGTACCGGTTCATGGGTAAGTCCTCCTAACATTACATGGGAAAACTTTTCCACCTGGGAAATAATTGCTTTATTTAATTCCGGATGCTTATATCCGTGAATAACACTCCACCATGAGGATACGGAATCTATCATGGGTCCGTCTTCGGTATACAGTCTTACGCCTTCTGCATCCACAATTTTATAGGGTGCTTTCATATTTTTCATCTGCTCATAAGGATACCATATCATATTTTACTTATGCCTCCTCTATTCATACAGTGATTTTAAAAATTCCGGGGAAATATCCAAATCTCTGTCATTATCTTTTACACAGGCAATAACCCTGACTCCGGTGAGGGATTCGCACATTTTCAGATTATCTTCATGCAGCACATCTCCCGGTTGAAAGTGATTAAAAATAATACCTTTTAAGGGAATACCCTGCTTCTCCATGTAGAATGCAGTCAGTCCCACACTGTTAATAGTCCCAAGTCCTGCATCCGCCACCATAAGGCAGCTCATGTTGCAGGCTTCAATTACATCGGGAAGCCAGATTTTTTCTTCATCAAAGGATATGGGGCAAAGAATGCCGCCGGAGCCTTCCATTGTAACATACTCATATTTACTGCACAAAACATTGAAATTATCTTTAATAACATCCATACGGGCGGGATTACCCTCAATTCGGGATGCCAGATGGGGAGAAACTGCATTCTCATAAACATATGGACACATTTCATCCAAAGGCTGTTCTATTCCCGATATTCTCTGAACATAAAGGGCATCTCCGGGAATAAGGCTTTGGTCCTCTCTCCTGTCATTTCCGCTCATGGCAGCTTTATAATAGGCCGCAGAAACACCGTTTTCCCTGAGTTTTTTAATAATAAGTCCGGTAACGAATGTCTTGCCTACATCTGTTCCTGTACCTGTAATAAAAAGTTTCTTACACATTTCCGTATCTCACTTCATATCCCAATTCTTTTATCAGCTTCATGTCCGTTTCCACCGTAATTCCGGAAGTAGTCAGCATATCCCCGGAAATCGCTGCATTTGCTCCTGACATAAAGCAGCTTCTGCCTTTATCAGGAAGCAGCCCTCTGCCTCCTGCAAGACGTATGGAAGCATCAGGCAGAATAAAACGGTATACCGCCACAATACGGCGCATATCTTCCTCAGTGAGTTTTTCATTATTTTCAAAGGGTGTACCCGGTATGGGATTAAGCATATTAACCGGAACGCTTTTAATCCCCAGCTCCCTAAGGGTTAACGCCATATCAATTCTGTCCTCAACCGTTTCCCCGAGCCCCATGATGCCGCCGCTGCATACGGAAAGTCCTGCTGCCATGGCAGCCCGGATTGCCGCTATCTTATCATCAAACGTATGGGTGTTACATACATTGGGGAAATTTCTCCGGGAAGTTTCCAGGTTGTTGTGAACTCTGGTTACACCGGCTTCTTTAAGCTTACGATACTGTTCCTCGTTAAGAAGCCCGAAAGAAATACATACGGATATACCCGTTTCCCTTCTTATACGACGCACAGTTTCACACATCCTATCCACTTCAGAATCGGACAGGCATTTTCCCGAGGTAACGATGGAATACCTTAATATACCCTGTTCATCATTTATTTTGGCCTGGGCTACAATATCCTCTTCCGGCAGAAGGGGATATTCCTTTGCCCCCGTATGATTATGGGCTGACTGGGCACAAAACCGGCAGTTTTCAGAGCATCGTCCGCTTTTTCCGTTAATTATTGTACATATGTCAAATCCGTCTGCGCAAAAGAATTTTCTTATCTCATCTGCCCTACTGCAAAGTTCATCTACAGGCTGACGGTACAGCCGGAGTGCTTCTTCCCCTGTAATCTGTCTGCCCTGCATAACCTCATTAGCTAAAGTTTCAACGTTCATTATATCATATCCTTTCTTCCCTGATTAAAGGAATCAGTCTTTTTCCAAGGACTGCTCCAATAATGCACAAAACAATGTCTCCCGGTACGGCCAGAATAAAGCAGTACAGAAACAACGGCCACAAGCCGATGGGGTTCTTAAGATAAAGGGCACTGATGAGATAATAATACACCATTCCGAAAAGATATACTATCCCCAGTCCTGCAAAATTAGCGGCAAAAAGCCGTTTATACCCCGGCCGGGTCTTTTTATTGGCAATAAGCCCTGTAACTAATGCTCCCACCGCAAAACCGATGATGTATCCGAAGCTTGGCTGAAATATGTAGCTTATTCCTCCCCCGGATGCAAATACAGGGAGTCCCGCCAGTCCCAGAATAATATATATGCAGACAGATATACAGCCATTTCTGCCACCAAGTAAAAGTCCCGCCAGCATCGTAAAAAGATACTGCAAAGTAAAAGGCACCACGGGAACAGGAATCTTTATAAACGCTCCTGCTGTAATCAGGGCCACAAAAACGGCACACATTATCATATTCTGTATTTTTTTATTTCTCATCGTCCTTCCTCCTGTTCTGCCATTCTGATACTGATTTCACCGGAAGAAAGTCTGTCTGTTCTGCCGTCCTCGTATTGTACAATCAGGCAGCATTCCTCATCCACATCCAGTGCAACCGCCTTTTGAGGTCCTTTGGAAGTAAGGACATTTATTTCTTTTCCCAGTACCATACTTCTGTCCCGGTACTTTTGGGCATATTGGGAATAATCCCCTGATGTGTAAAAGCCCATGAAGCGATTCAGAAATTCTGCCGCCAGGTGGTTTTTACCATCATTGTGACGTTTTTCAAAAACAGCCCCCGCAATATTCTCAATGTCTTCCGGAAATCCTTTTTCAGGCGGATAGGCATTAATCCCTATACCTAACACCACATAATCCAGACTTCCGTTTTCCATACCCAGAGCCGCTTCCGTCAGTATTCCGCTGACTTTTCTGCCATTCATAAATATGTCGTTGACCCATTTTATGGAAGCAGGTTTAGCCGCAACCTCTTCTATTGCCTCACATGCTGCCACTGCTGCCATGGTTGTTATTCTGACGGCGCGGTTAAAGGGCATGTCCACGGGCCTGAGCAGCAGGCTCAGATATATACCTGTATCCGTGGGAGAATAAAAGCTCCGTCCCATTCTTCCCCTTCCATTTGTCTGGGAGTTAGCTATAATGGCATATCCTTCCGGTGCTCCCGCTTCTGCTTTCTTACGAAGCAGTGTATTGGTGGACTCCACTTCATGAAGTACCTCCGGTTTAATCCCCCGGCATACCGGTTTAAGATATTTGCGGATTCCCTGTTCGGACAAAATATCCGTATCTACGGAAAGACTGTAGCCTTTTCCCGAAACGGCAGTGAATTTATATCCGTCACTGCGCAGGCTGTTTATCGCCTTCCATACTGCCGTACGGGAAACATTAAGTTTTTCCGCCAATTCTTCTCCCGAAAAACATATTCCTTTATTTTCCTCGAAAAGTAAAAGAAGCTTTTCTTTTGTATTCATCATTTGCCTCCCATCAGTTAAATGTTTATGTCATCGGCATAAATAATAACATGAAGGGATTATTCGGTCAACTCATTTATTGGTTAGGGTTGACGGTGTGGATTCCAGACACTGCATCCATTTTTTTCTGCGAAATACCAGAACAGATATGGCAAAACGGATACATTCCTCTAAGGACAAAATAAAATACACATAAGGAATCGAAAGATTAAAAACAAAAGCAGAAAGTAACCCTAACGGAACTCCAAAGCCCCAGGTTCCAATCATGTCAATTACCATGACATATTTTGTCTTTCCGCCGCTTCTTATTATACCGCCTCCCAGAATCATATTCAACACTTTAAACGGAGCAACCAATGCATATGCAACCAGAATCTGTCCGGTAAGGAGTTTTACGGAATCCTCCACCTTATAGATTTCCACATACCGGTTTCTGGTCACAACTACCAATATGGACAACAGAATTGAGCCCACCATTCCGTACAGGATTAGTTTCTTGGATGCTTTATAGGCATCATCATACTTTTCTTCTCCCAATTTTTTCCCAATGATGACACCGGCAGCCTGGGACAGTCCGCATAAGGCTCCGATTAAAAGTCCCTGTATTGGATTAATCAGTGTCATTGCCGCACTGGCACTTGTACCCATATGGCCGTAAATGGCAGCATAAACATTTTCTCCCAGGCTCCACAGGGTCTCGCATACAAGAATCGGCAAAAGCATTGCCATGTATTGCTTCCAGTTAAACTTCGGCATCCTTTCCCGACAGTCCTTGGGTTTTTTCAATATTGAACCATATTTTGTCATCATTATAAGCATCAGGGCAAAATTTACAACCTGGGAAATCAGTGTAGCAATTCCGGCGCCCTCCGCTCCCATGGCAGGCAATCCGAATTTTCCGAATATGAGGCAATAATTCAGTCCTGTATTTACAAATGCAGAAGCAATGCTGGCAAACAAAGGGAGATGTGCCTTTTCAATACACCTAAACAACGTGGATATCAGAGTTGCACCTGCCATAGGAAGAAATGTTCCTGCAATAATCGCCAGATATTTGGCAGATACCTCCTGCGTATTTGGGTCATCGATATAAAGTCCCATTATCTGTTTAGGAAAAACTATGCAAAGAAATGTAAAAAACACCGCCAGTCCCAAAGCCATTATAAAATTCAGATAAAAGCTTCTTCTGACCTCCTGCCGGTTCTTCTGTCCCAGATACTGGGCAATCATTATTCCCGCAACGGCACCGATGGCGGAAACCACCACCGAATAAATAGAAGTAAATTTTCCCGCCAGGCCAACGCCGGCCACACTGACGCTTCCTAACTGTCCTATCATTATCTGATCCACAATGCTGAATGAAGCCTGGAGCATGGATTGCATGGCAACCGGAATTGCCAAACGGCATACTGATATGAAAAAGGATTGTTTCTGTTTCATGGAACACCTCCGTAAGTTTTTTGCTTTGTAATAATTTTATAGTCGGAGGTGGATTTTTTCAAAGGTTAAACGCATAACCTCAAACAAAAATCAAGGGGTACATTTGTGCAAAATTCACAAATGTACCCCTTGATAGTTCTTTATCTTCCTGTACTGTTACGCTCCACCAGTGTTACCGGTAATGTAATCGTGGTTTCACTTATTCTGTCCTCTTTTAATTCCTGCAGCTTATCAATGGCCAGCTTTGCTCTCAGGGCTCCGTCCTGCTTTACCGTTGTCAGTGTGGGATAAATCATCTCGCACAGTGGTATATCATCAAACCCGGCAACGGAAATATCCTCCGGAATTCTAAATCCGTTCTCAATCAGAAAATGCATCAGTTCAATGGCATAATAATCGGAAACGGCAAATATCGCCGAAACCCGGCGAAATCTCTCAATCTCTCTTTGGTAGAAGTTCCATCGTTCCTCTTTACACATGGGAATTATCATTCGTTCCACATTTCCGCCTTCAAAGCCTTTCGCAAAGCCTTCCATCCTCTCCAAATCCACACATATCTCATTATCCGCAACACATAAAGCGCATTGATGCCCTTTTTGTCTGAAATAGTCCCCCACCTGAAATCCGCCGTCAAAGTTGTCAATGGTGATGTTTACGATTCGCTGCGGATTTTCACAGAATCCGTCATACACCACAAAGGGAATTCTCATATGGTCCCGCAGATATGTATAATCCTGGTCGCAAAATCCAATTACCACCAGTCCGTCCATGTTCCACATAGAGGCAAACTGCAGTATCTCCTCCGGCTCCTTCGCTTTCTTTACCATCATGAACTGCCCATGGGCTTCAATTTCCGAGGACAGATAATTCAGGGATGAAGCGATAAACACATCCTCCAGCGTATGCCCCTCGTATTTTTCATGGTCATTGACAAAAACACCTATAATCCCGGATGAATTCTGTGCCAGAAGGATGCCTGCCATGCTGGGAATGTACCGGCGTTCTTCCAGAAGTGCCTGCACTCTCTTCACTGTTTCATCGGATATTTTCTTAGTTTTACCATGTATTACATTGGACACGGTAGCCGTACTAAGCCCCAGTTCCTCCGCAATATCACTGATTGTCACGCGCTGTTTTTCCATGATGCCCTCCGGTTCAATAAATTTTTATTTTTCTGGGATAATGCATGCACATTTACGGTTACATTGGATTAATTCACAACCAAACTAACCTAATATAATTATAGCCGCATATGAAGGGTGCGGCAATATTTTTAATACTGAAATCAGTTATTTCCGCATTTATTATTTTTTGTTGCATATACTAATAGCGGGGAGGTGTTATTTATGATTGCCTGGTTATTATTCTTATTTAGATTTGTAAAAAATTTGTAGATTAGGCCCTGTTGTTCAGTTTAATTATTATCTGATAATATATACTAAATGGCACTTATTTATTGCAATTAAACCATATTTATGGCAAAATATCAGTATATACAGGTGCCGGAATTTTGTGATTTAAAGCAATGATTTACAGAGGGAAAAATATGGGTAATGAACTGATAATCAACAGAAAAGAGCTTGTCGACGCACTTATTAATAACACACCAATCGCATATATAATAATGGATGATTTGAACCGTATTCATTTTGTAAATGATAGTTTTTTAAAACTTCGCGGTTTAGAACGGGACAAAACGGTGGGTGAGGTTTGTTACAACATCTCAAATGGTGGTAACCATTGCCAGTACTGTGCTATTTCCCAGGCCATGGAGAATGGATGCAAGACTATGTTGCAGCGTAAGGATATTCTTCCTAACGGAATGGTGCGCTATATTGATGATTATGCAATTCCTTTATATCAGGATAAGCAGACAGGTCTTACATATCTGTTGGAAATTATGGTAAACAGAAGCGAGGAAATGCAGATACTGGAACAGTGCAACAGAGACCTGGAAGATCTTATTAAGACCTTGGTTCTTATCCTTGCAGCAAAAGATTCCTATACTGCTAAGCATTGCCAAAATGTGCAAAGATATGCCACCAAGATTGCACGGGGACTTAATTTATCGGAAACTGAGGTGTTTCATATATCAATCGCTTCGCTTCTTCACGATATTGGCAAGCTCCAAATTCCTCTGAATATTTTAAATAAGCCGAAAGAGTTAACTGATGATGAATACTCATTAATCAAATCCCATCCGGTAAAAGCCTGTGAGATATTAGATGATTTGGTAGATTTAGATGATATCCGACAAATGGTGCGTCATCACCATGAAAGAATTGATGGGAAAGGCTATCCGGATGGATTATGTGGACAAATGCTTGATTTAGGTAGTCGAATACTGGCAGTTGCGGATACATACGATGCAATGACAACAGATCGTTCTTATCGTAAAGCAATTTCAAGAGAAGACGCCATTTCAGAATTAAAGCGTGTAACAGGAACCCAGCTTGATTATGATATTGTAACTGCATTTACTTCCATTCCTGAGGAAAAATTAACTGAAGAGGAAATAACACAGGCAAAACATTCTTTGGTTGTTCGCGAATTAAAAAATGATTCAGTAAACGATGTACACAATGAGCTGGTTACAGCTCTTGAAGAAATAGAACATAATTTAGATAATGACGAACTGCTCAATATTATATTTGATAATACACCATGTGGCTATGTGTTAGTCGATGAAAATAGCGTTGTTAAATTTGTGAATAATTTTGTCTTATCATTATTTGGTTATAAGCATGAAGAATTTACAGATATCTGCTGCGATTTGTTTTCCCTTGATGAAAATGATTTAGTCCGTACAGATTGCATTCGGATGCAGCGTAACGTACCTTCCGGAGAATGTATATTTGATTTGTATCAAACCGAATTATCAGATGCTTCCGGCACATATGTAATGTATGTAATAATTAACCGTACCGAAGAGGCAAAAATGCATTCAAAGCTCCGGCGGGGGTATCTGCGTTTAGTTAACATTCTGCAAGATTTATTAAATACTGATTTAATTGATGCAGACACTGTATCCCACCAAAAAATAATGGAAATAAAAGATAAAGTTGAGTTACTCACTGCCAGATACGAATTTTGAGCATGGCAAAAACAGCTATGAGCACAGGCCCATAGCTGTTTTTCTATCTCAAATTTCTAAATTCTTCTTTCCAATTTATGTGTACTCATTAGAACATCTCTTCTCACCGTTTTTGTATCAATTTTCTTCTGTATTCTGTTGAATCAATATCTACATTCCGCTGCTTTATTTTTGTATCTAATATTTCTTTTTCTTTCTCAGCCATAGGTTTCTCTCTTTCTTCTTGTGACATTCGCCTATAGCGATTGATTTCTTCAATGTCCAGATTGTAATCTTCTCTATACATATTACGTTATATCCTAAAATGAAAATTTCAATTTTTCACTATTACTTCGCCAAACGATGTTCTTGGACTTATATGAAAAAAGTGCTTCAAAAAGCCCACAACTTCTTGTGTTTTACGCTTGAAAAGGCCGTTTCGCGGGCCTGTAGCAGGATATTTACTTCACAGGCCCACGGAAACGAAGTCCGGCTTCCTGTTTGTCACTTCTCGTGGGCCTGTAGCAGGATATCAACTACACAGGCCCACAGAAACGAAGTCCAACTTCCCATTTGCCAGCTCTCGTGGGCCTATAGCGAGGTATTTACTTCACAGGCCCACGGAAACGAAGTCCAACTTCCTGTTTGTCACTTCTCTCGGGCCTGTAGCAGGATATCTACTTCACAGGCCCTCGAAAACTAAGTCCGACTTCCCATTTGCCAGCTCTCGTGGGCCTGTAGCGAGGTATTTACTTCACAGGCCC
>JBJEND010000136.1:0-11482 GCA_051880015.1 Butyrivibrio sp.
TAGAGGCCACTCTGTATACAATCGGAACGGTGATTGTAATGGTTAAGCTTAACTGGCAGTTAAGCCTGATTCCGCTTCTGGTAATGCCTGTACTGGGATTTCTGGCCATACGTCTTGAGAAGAAACTGGATAAAGTATATGACGACATAAGTGAACAGAATGCGGTTTTAAATACGGTTGTACAGGAAAATCTTTCCGGAGTCCGCACTGTAAAATCTTTTGCGAGGGAAGATTATGAGCTGGACAAATTCCGTAAAAATAATGAAAAATACGCTGACTTAAACGTAAAGGAAGCAGTAATAATGGCCAATGCGGACCCACTTATTACCTTCATACCTAAAATAATGCAGCTTGGTGTGCTTTTGATAGGAGGAATACAGGTTATTAACGGAAATGTAACATTAGGACTGTTAAGTACATTTATACAATATTCCAACAATATTGTATGGCCTATGGAAAATCTTGGATGGCTTACCAACGCCATGGCGGCAGCCTTTGCCTCCAACAAAAAGATTAATAAAATACTTGCCAACGATGCGGATATTGCCAATGCAGAGGATGCGGTTGCCATAGAAAATCCCGTGGGTAATCTGGAATTTCAAAATGTTTCCTTTGAACTTAACAATACGGTTATTCTGGATGATGTAAGCTTCAGTCTGCCAAAGGGCAAAACGCTGGGAATTATGGGCGTAACCGGTTCAGGTAAAAGTACAATAGTAAATCTTATCGGTCGTTTTTATGATGTTACATCCGGAAGTATAACCATTGACGGCATTGATATAAGAAAGCTTACCCTTGATACTGTAAGAAGCTGCAGCTCTGTTGTAACCCAGGATGTATTCCTGTTTTCTGATACAATCAGGGAAAATGTTAAGCTGGGTTCAAGAAAAAACATGTCCGATGAAACTGTACGCAGTGCACTGGTAACATCCCACTCAGCAGAGTTTGTGGATAAACTTAATGAGGGATATGACACCATAATTGGTGAAAGAGGCGTGGGTCTTTCAGGCGGACAGAAGCAAAGACTCAGTATTGCCAGGGCCCTGGCTAAAAAGGCATCAATACTTATTCTGGATGATTCCACATCGGCACTTGATATGGAAACAGAGTATGAGATACAGCAGGAACTGGCCAGAAGAAAGGAAATGAGCAAGATTATCATTGCCCACAGAATTTCTTCAGTGAGAAACGCCGATGAAATCATTATACTTAACCATGGAAAAATTGCAGAAAGAGGAACCCATGAGGAGCTCCTTGCGGCAAAAGGATTATATTATTCAACCTATGAGGCACAGTACGGGGATTACCGTAAGGCCTTGGAGGTACTGGGAGAGGAGGAACTTATATGTCAATAAATTCAACCAGACAGGATGAGGAACAGAAGGATTCCGTAAAAGCTGTTGTTATCCTGCGTCTGTTTAAATATATGCTTGCATATAAAAAGCAGATTATAACAGTGATAGTAAGTATGCTTTTATGCCTTGGCATTTCCGTTATTAACCCCAGACTGCTGGAGAGGGCAATAGATGTGGAAATTGCCGGAAAAAATATCAGGGGATTAATTATTGTAGTAGGTATATCTCTGGTAATAAGTATTATATATATGTTTGTATCAAGATTCTGGATGAAGACAATGGCTAAAGTATCTAATAAGGTATTATGCAAAATAAGAGACGAACTGTATACCCATATCCAGACATTAAGCTTCAGCTTTTTTGACAGCCGTCCTACAGGAAAAATACTTGCCAGGGTAATTGGGGATATTAACTCCCTTAAGGATGTTATACAAAGCACCGTAACCCAGCTTCTGCCTGATTTACTTTCAGTAGTGGTGGTATTTATTATGATGCTGGTTTTAAATAAATGGCTTACACTGTCAGCGGTTGCGGCACTTCCGGTAATTCTGGGAGGAATGTATGTAGCAGAAATTCTGGCACATAAAAAATGGCAGATTCTTCGTAAAAAATCCTCCAATATATCAGCCTTTGTTCATGAAAATTTTTCAGGTATCGGGGTTGTACAGAGCTTTACTGCCGAAGAGGAATCCCGGGAAGAGTTTAAAAAGGTAGTGGATGAACACCGGATTGCATTTCGTAATGCAGTTGCGGTAGCAGATATGTTCAGTCCCACAATCGAAATATCATGGGGGATAGGTACTTTTCTTCTATATTATATAGGAATATGCAAACTCGGAATAGGAGTAGAGGGTGTAGGTACATATGCTGCCTTTGCCATATACCTTTCCATGTTCTGGGGACCTATCCGTAATCTTGCATCATATTATAATAAACTTGTAACCAATATTTCCGCAGCAGAAAGAGTATTTGATATTATGGATACTCCGGCGGAAGTAACGGATGCGGAAGATGCCAAAGAACTGCCTGACATAGAAGGAAAGGTGGATTTTCATAATGTGTCCTTTGCATATCCTGATGAACCGGAAAACTATGTACTTCACAATGTAAGCTTTACAGTGGCACCGGGAGAAACAGTTGCCCTTGTAGGCCCCACCGGTGCAGGCAAAACCACCATAGTTAATCTTATCAGCAGATTTTATAATGCCACGGAAGGAAAGGTCACTGTGGATGGTTATGACCTTAATGAGGTTACTCTTGAAAGCCTGAGAAGGCAGATGGGTGTAATGACACAGGAAAATTTCCTGTTCTCAGGAACCATTAAGGATAATATCAGATACGGAAGACTGGATGCCTCCGACGAGGAGATTATTGCGGCAGCCAAGGCTGTTAATGCCCATGATTTTATTATGAAAATGGAAAAAGGATATGATACCGAAATCAGCGAAAGAGGTGCCAGACTTTCCATTGGACAAAGACAGCTGCTTGCTTTTGCAAGAACAATGGTGTCCAATCCAAGAATTCTCATATTGGATGAAGCTACTTCCAGTATTGATACCCATACGGAAATTCTGGTTCAGCAGGGTATAGAATCCCTGTTAAAGAACCGTACTTCTTTTGTCATTGCCCACCGTTTGTCCACGATTAAAAATGCAGACAGAATATTTGTAATTGATGACGGAGGAATCAGGGAATCAGGAACCCATACTGAACTTATGGCACAGAAAGGTGCTTATTACGATTTATATCAGGCTCAGTTTAAAAATCTTGAAGCAGTAAAATAATTTAAAAAAAATTATTGACAGAATTAGGAAGTGATGATAGCATATCAAGTGTACTAATTATTATAGTACACTTGATATGCTTTTTTAGCGAATAAAATTTATGGGAGTTTGATTATGTTAGAGACGAGAAACTTATGTAAGATTTACAAACCCAAGAAGGGAGTCCCCGTAAAGGCTCTGGATAACATTTCTTTAAAATTTCCCGAAAAGGGAATGATTTTCCTTTTAGGTAAATCAGGAAGCGGTAAATCAACACTTCTTAATCTTCTCGGCGGTCTGGATAAATATGACGGCGGAGAAATTATTATCAAGGGTGTTTCTTCAAAAGATTTTAAACAGCAGTATTTCGATTCATACAGAAATACATATGTTGGCTTCATTTTTCAGGAATACAATATTCTGGAGGAATTTTCCGTAGGTGCCAACATAGCGCTGGCCATAGAATTACAGGGAAGAAAAGCTACTGATGAAGAGATTAACAACATCCTTAAGGAAGTGGATTTGGAGGGCTACGGCAGCCGTAAGCCTAACGAACTTTCCGGAGGACAGAAGCAGCGTGTTGCCATTGCCAGGGCATTAATTAAGAATCCGGAAATAATCATGGCAGATGAACCTACCGGAGCATTGGATTCCAATACGGGTAAACAGGTTTTTGATACTCTTAAGAAATTATCCAGGGATAAGCTGGTAATTATCGTATCCCACGACAGGGATTTCTCTGAACAGTATGCGGACAGAATTATTGAACTTTCCGATGGCCATGTAATCAGTGACGTGGAGCTGGCAGGCAGTGATACGGTTAAACCGGAGGATAATTCTCCGGAGGGACTTGATTTTAACGGTAATATCGTTTCAATATCTTCCGGATATCATCTTACAGAGGAAGACAGAGTTGCAATTAATGATTATATTGATAAATTACAAAGCGGAAGCGTAAGTCTGACGGTTAAAGGCAAGAAAACATCCAACAAAACTTTTGTTGATACGAATCAGGATAAAATTAAGACCCAGGACGGCAGTTCATTCAAGCTTATTAAATCCAGACTTCCTCTTAAGAATGCTTTTAAAATCGGGGCGAGTGGACTTAAATATAAAAAGGTTAAGCTGGTATTTACAATAATTCTTTCCTGTGTTGCTTTTGGACTGTTCGGACTTTCGGATACCTTCGGTTCATATAATCATGTAAAGACCTGCGCCAGATCCATTGTAGATTCAGAAATTAACTATGCATCCCTTGTTAAGACGATAAAACACGGTACAGGACTTAACGAATGGTGGAGTGACTGGGATACTACAATTACCAAGGAAGAATTAAAAGAAATTATTGATAATACAGGTATTGAATTTACCGGAGTATGTCAGCCGTTGGATATGGATTTGTATTTTATGGGGAACTTTAATACAGAGGCTAAATTTTCAGAATCAGATATGAACATTTATGCCGAACGTTTTACAGGCTTTTCGGAGATTAATGCTGATAAGCTGGAGGCTATGGGATATGAAATTCTGGCAGGTAAAATTCCGGACGGAAGCAAAAATGAAATAGCCATAAGCGAATATGTATATGAGACCTTTGCTATCGGCGGATACTGCGACTACCATTATCCCGGTGAAGAGGTAAAATACAAAGAAGTAAATGAGTATGATGATTTAATCGGCAAGAAGATTACCATAAACGAAACAGAATATACCGTAACAGGTATTGTGGATACCCATGTGGATATAGACAGATATAAAGGCCTTACGGATGATCCGGAGGGAATGTCCACTGCGGACCGCCTTGTGAATTATGCCCTTATGCAGGAGCTGGATTATATAACAGATTACAGCCTTGCAAGTGTTGCCATGGTAGGAGAAGGATTTGTAGACAGATTGCTTGAAAATATTCCTCCAAAGGGCAGTTTAGGTATAGGATATGCGGAATTATACAGTGAAGACAGCTATATATATATATTGATGCTATAGCGGAATTCGACAAAGCAATGGAGCATAAACCTGATATAATCTGGCTTGATGGGGAGAAAACCTCCCTTGGTGACAAAGAAGTAATTATATCATCCGACCTTGTCAGCTATTATTATCAAACAGACTATGGTATGTACGAGGTGCAGGTAGTGGAGCCGGATAAGAATGAGACTCAGGATTATTCATTCTTAAAAGGCAAGAACTATACTTTGGATTATATAACCTCCGGTGACGAGTGGAAAAATGAAAGCGGCTACAAGGTTGTAGGTGTAATTGACGTTAACAGCGACAAGATGAATTTATGGTATAATTCAGTCATTGTTGACGGAGGATTGTATGAGCTTTTGTCAGGCGGAGTGGAAGCCGGAGAATACAGATATGTAGTCGGAAACATGCCGGATAGCAGACAGAATATTGAAAAACTGATTAAGTATTCCTATAATATGGATGGCAATGTACGCTTTGCATTGCAGAATGCCGTTACCTACGAACTGGATACGGTTAATACCGTGCTTAAGGCATTCTCAAAGGTATTTTTCTGGATAGGATTCGGTTTTGCAATATTTGCAGCATTAATGCTGGCCAACTTTATCGGCACAAGTATTTCTTATAAGAAACAGGAAATCGGAATCCTTCGTGCCATCGGTTCAAGAAGTAACGACGTGTTCAGAATATTCTTTTCCGAAAGCTTTATTATTGCCATGATTAATTTCGTGCTTTCTTCAATCGGTGTGGCAGTGGCAACATTCTTTATTAACAGGGTTATCCGTTACGGAGCAGGTATATTGATTACAGTACTTCATTTCGGAATAAGACAGATTCTGCTGTTACTTGTATTAAGTATCGCAATAGCAGCACTGGCAAGCTTCATTCCTGTTAAGAAGATTGCATCCAAGAAACCTATTGATGCTATACGAAACAGATAATATTACTTTATAAAAAAGAAAATCCGGGGATATCCCGGGTTTTCTTTTTGTATAACAATGTTAAAAATGGTAATAATACAAATTGTAAAATATATTAAATTATATTTTTCGACAAATAACGATAAATATATAAAAAATATTGATATTATCCTATAAAATGGTAAAATATCGAAGATGATAAATTAGTATATAAATTTTATTTAAATATATGATGGAGGTAAGTATGAAGAAATCAGAAGTTGATATGGATGCAGCAACAAGCAGGAAGAAGTCGCCTGAGTTAGTTGCTATGCAGAAAGAGTTAAGAGACAGCGTAATGGGACAACTGGTGGCCATCAGAAAAGAGAAGAATATGACCCAGAATGATATTTCAGTTCTTACAGGTATTTTAAGACCTAATATCAGTCGTATGGAGAGTGGTAATTACAACCCGACATTGGATATGCTGGTAAGGGTTGCTGACAGTCTGGGACTTAAGGTAAATATTACCTTTGAAGAAAAGTAGGGAATAATATTGAGTTTTCCGGGCAGAATAGGATTTACAGTATTTTGCCGGGGGAATGGATATGTCTTTAATAAGCAGCAACATAAAGGAAAGCAGCCGTGCCTTTTCTGCAATAGTAGGGCCGGAACGCAATTTTGATATTATTAATAAGCGAATGGTAATTGGAGGAAGACTTGCAGAGTTTTTCATGATTGACGGATTTGTAAAAGACGAGATTATGGAAAAACTCTTTGAGTCTTTTTCTGCTATTCAGGAAGCTGATATGCCAAAGACGGCAGAGGAATTTATTAATACGGTTCCGTATAATGAAGTAAGTATTCAAAAAAGCTATGAGAATGCATCAGAGGACCTTTTAAAGGGAATGACCTGCATGTTTGTTGAAGGATATCCCTGTGCCATAATGATTGACTGCAGGAGTTATCCCTCAAGGAGTGTGTCTGAACCCTGGAAAAACCGATCACTAAGAGGTTCAAGGGATGGATTTGTGGAAACCATTGTTTCCAATGTGGCACTTTTAAGAAGGAGAATAAGGACACCGGATTTTTGTACCCTGGCATGTAAGGTGGGAACCATGTCCAATACGGATGTGGTATTTGCATACATTCAGGGAAAGGCTGATGAAAAACTTCTTAATTCTTTGATGGACAGACTTAAAAAATCCACCGTTGAGGCGGCTACAATGAATATTGAAAGCCTTGCGGAGGTTTTACTTCCGGGGGCATATATCAATCCTTTCCCTAAATTTAAATACTCGGAGCGCCCGGACAGCGCTGCCGCCGCCATATTTGACGGAAATATAGTGGTCCTGGTGGATAATTCGCCGGCAGTGCTTATTGTTCCCACTTCTATATTTGATGTAATGGAGGAAGCGGATGATTTTTATTTTCCCCCCCTTACGGGAACCTATATTAAATGGTCCAGATATTTAATGACAATAGCATCCTTAATAATTACGCCCCTGTGGATTATGTTCCTTAAAAATCCTTCATGGCTTCCTGCGTCATTACAGTTTGTTCTGATTGAGGAGGGGGGCTCCACCGTACCGGTAATCTGGCAGCTCCTTATTCTGGAATTTGCCATTGACGGGTTAAGACTGGCTGCAGTAAATACCCCCACCCTTTTAAGTACCCCTTTAAGTGTTATTGCAGGTATTGTGGTAGGTGAATATGCAGTAAGCTCCGGCTGGTTTGACAGTGAATGCATGCTGTACATGGCCTTTGTCACCATGGGGACCTACACCCAGACCAGCTATGAAATAGGATATGCCATTAAGTTTTTTAGAATCATCCTTCTGGTTTTAACATGGTTTTTCGGACTGTGGGGATTTATTGGAGGACTGGTGCTTCTGGTTCTTACAATCAGTTTTAACCGGACAATATCCCAAAAAAGCTATATCTATCCGGTTATACCCTTTAATTGGAATATGTTAAAAAGAAAAATTTTCCGAATAAGACTGGGTAAAGAAAAATAACAAAAATTTATACAAAAAATTTGTAAATATATCTGAATATTTGTAAAGAATGTTGAAAAAACACGCTTTATGTAGTAAAATGTTATTAAAATTTAATGCAGAAGGGCGTGTAATATATGAGCAAAAAAGACAAGAAACAGGAGAAAGCAGAAAAAGCTGTTAAAAAGGCTGATAAACCAAGGAAAATTAAAGAGCCTAAACAGCCGAAAACCGGGAAGAGAAGACAGTCATCCATTGTTGCAAAGTTTGTCATCATAGCTATTTTGCCATTAGCTTTATTTCATATATTGGGAGTGTTAAGCATGGCACTTATGACAGACAGAACTGTTAACGAAGAGAGACAGATGACCCTGGAGACGGCGGCAACAGCGATTTTGTCCAATTACGATAATGCTTATCCGGGAGATTATAAGATTAATTCAGTGGGACAGCTTAATAAAGGTGAAGTAGCAATTTCCCGTAACTATTCCGTTCTGGATACCATTGCCAAGAAAACAGGAATTTTTACCACACTGTATTATGATAATGTCAGCAAAATAAGCTCCTACGTTGATGAAGAAGGCAACAGGGAGTATAACAGCTCAGCAGATGAACAGATATATGAGCAGGTTATTTCCGGAGAGATTTATTCCGGCACACAGGAAATTGACGGAAAAGCGTATTATGTATATGCAGCTCCCCTGACCAATTCAGACGGAAGCAATGTGGGTATGATCTTCTGCGGCATAAGCAGTGAAGATGCCCAGAAATCAATAATCGAAAAAACTGTTATGATGTGTGTTATTTTTACCCTTGTGCTGGTTCTGGGAATTATATATATTCCTGTTGTATCCAGCCGTATAGGTAAATCCCTTAAAAAAGTCAATAAGAATATCGAGCAGATTGCCACAGGAGATCTGACTACAGAGGTCAATGCCAAAGCTTTGAGAAGAAATGATGAAGTAGGAAGTATTGCAAGAAGTACAGTGGTTCTCAGGGATTCGTTCAGGGATGTAATCGGTAAGATTGACAGTACTGCGGAAGTGGTTAAGAACTCAGCAGAAGAAGTGGATGCCATGTCATCCCAGTCCAGCAGGACTGTTGAGGATGTCAGCCATGCGGTGGAAGAAATTGCCATGGGTGCATCATCCCAGGCTGATGAGACACAGGCGGCTGCAGAACATATTGATAATATAGGAAGACTTATTCAGGATATTGTAACGGATGTTAATCTTCTGGCAGATACGGCACATAACATGGGCAAGGCTGAAGAGGAAGCTCAGGGAGTGCTTTCAATGCTGGATGCTACCACTGTTAAGACCAGTGAGGCAGTAGAAGAGATTGCCAAGCAGACAGATGCAACCAATGCTTCTGCAAGGGAAATCACGCAGGCAGTTGAACTTATTACTTCCATAGCTAATCAGACCAATCTTCTTTCTCTTAATGCGTCAATAGAAGCAGCGAGAGCAGGAGAGGCAGGAAGAGGCTTTGCAGTTGTTGCTTCTGAAATTCAGAAACTTGCAGAACAGTCCAACAGCTCAGCAGAGAAGATTCAGGAGATTATTATTGAACTTACCTCAAGGTCAGACGAGACTGTTGAGTATATGAAGTTAGTTAAAGAGGCTGTTGCAGAGCAGGAAGAGAAGATTAACGAGACTAAGAATATTTTCGGTAATGTCAGAACCAGCATAAGCAGTTCTCTTGAAGGAATTGAAGGAATCGGTAATAAGAGCAACATGCTTAACGGTATGAGAGAGAAGATTGTAGAGATTATTCAGGATCTTTCAGCCGTATCAGAGCAGAATGCTGCCAGCACCCAGGAGACTACAGCGTCTGCCCAGGAACTTTCTTCCGTTCTTAATGAGCTTGCTTCGGCTGCTAACAGACTTAATGAACTGGCAGAACAGTTGGATAATGTTATTTCAGTATTTAAGGTTTGATTTAATTAAAAAGCAGGTGCTGTAAAGGGTGACTGACTAAAAAAATCGGCATAGTTTGGAGCAATCCGGCTGTGCCGATTTTTTCTATTCTTGTGGCAGTTCAACTGTTGCAATCTAAATCATAAGAAGCAGCCTCTTTGCAGCAAATATAGAGAAAAATTGAATTTGAATATGTATAGGTTTTCATAGATGCATGTAAAATTGCGAAATTGAAGAGGGGGGGGTATTAAAAAGAATAGTTTTGTGATAATATAAATTGTGTATATGCATATTATACAAATGACAAACAAATGTTCGACAAAACGGCAAGAATGTGCTATACTATATTTGTATTGGAGGTGATATCATGAAGCCTTCAGAATTCTTTACTGAGATTACAAAGCAGACGGGGTTGTTTAACATTCAAGCTATTGATAATATATCATCAATTATGCAGAGGGGTCTATTATCAAATGAAAAAGCTTCAAAGATTAAACATATATCTATTGCGATGCAGGAGGTTCAAGATCGAAGAGATGCAGTAATCATTCCCAATGGGATGGCATTACACAAATATGCAAATGTATATTTTGATCCAAAAAATCCTATGCTATATAAGCGTAAAGGTGAGAATGAAAATATCTGTATTCTAAAATTTGATCGTTCGATACTTGATTTTGATGGAGTAGTTGTATCAGATTGAAATGCATCTAGTACATACGCCAGTTTTTATCCACCTGAAACAGGATTGAAAGAGATTGATTTTAGATTAGTATTTGCATCTGATTGGCGAGACGATAATCCATTTGAATATTTCAAGAAGAAATCAGTTAAGTGTGCAGAAGTTCTAATTCCGTATTTAGTGCCATTTGATTATGTCGTATGTGCTGCGGTTTATAATGAGACTGCCAAGAAAAAACTTGAAGAAACAGGATTTAACAGAAATATTTATGTAGAGCCAAAATTATTCTTTTAAGGAGATGATGAGATGATAGTGAAAATTGGAAATATATTTGATAGTACTTGTTCCACTATCGTCAATACAGTTAATTGCGTCGGCGTGATGGGAAAGGGTATAGCTCTGGAGTTTAAGAAAAAATATCCTGAAATGTTTATGGAGTATGTTCTTAAATGCGATAGAGGAGAAGTTAAGCCGGGTACTCCGTATTTTTATAAAGATAATGAGATTAGTATTTTAAATTTCCCTACAAAAGATCATTGGAGATCACCTTCAAGATTATCATATGTCATTGATGGTCTTAATTGGTTTGTAGAAAATTATGAAAAATATTGTATTGAAAGTATTGCGTTCCCACCTTTAGGATGTGGGAATGGTGGACTGACTTGGAATGTTGTTGGTCCAATAATGTATCAAAAACTTAGTAAACTTCCGATTGATATAGAAATATATGCTCCGTTTGGAACAAGTCAGAGAGAAATTACGGAAGAGTTTCTTTCAAAATCCGTTTCAGAGAGTGATGTTTTGGGTAATAGTAACTCAAAGGTTAATCCAAAATGGTATTTAATTTTGCAGGTTGTCAAAGAACTCGATGAGAGAAAATATGCTCTGAAAGTTGG
>JBJEND010000137.1:0-2314 GCA_051880015.1 Butyrivibrio sp.
CTTGAAATACGCCATGACAAAGATAAAAAAAATTACAACTATGCTTCGAAGCTGTTAAATCAGTATGGGCTGGGAGAATTTAAGAATGCACGTCCCTCCCAGTTATCAGGGGGAATGCGGCAGCGTGTTGCCCTTATCCGCACCCTTGCTCTGGAGCCGGATATTCTCCTTCTGGATGAACCCTTTTCAGCCCTGGATTATCAGACCCGTCTTACCGTATGTGATGATATTGCTTCCATAATAAAAAAAGAACATAAAACCGCCATTATGGTTACCCATGATTTGGCAGAAGCAATTTCCGTAGGCGATATTGTATATGTAATGTCCCGCCGTCCCGGGCGGATTGCTGCCGCAATTCCGGTTAATTTTCAAAACGAGCATGAAAGTCCCATGGAACGAAGGAATGAACCGGAATTCAACAAATATTTTAATATCCTGTGGAAGGAGCTTAGCAAAAATGAATGATAAAATTTCAGAATCTCACAGGCTGTATTTAAAAGATGTAAAAAGAAAAAACCTTTTTGTCAGAGTTCTTCGTTTTCTTCTGGCTTTTCTTTTTATTGGAGGATGGGAACTTTTAACACGATTAAGAATTATTGACTCGTTTATATTCAGCAGTCCGTCACGCATAATAAAATGTTTTATCGAACTGTCAGAGTCCGGTATCATATTCAGACATATGGGTATAACCGTGGCAGAAACACTGATATGTTTTCTGATTGTAATAGGCCTTGCTCTATCCGTATCTATGTTGATGTGGCGTTTCAGAATGATATTCCGGGTAGCGGAACCCTATTTTGTCCTGCTTAACAGCCTCCCTAAGTCGGCTCTTGCTCCGGTGCTGATAGTATGGCTTGGAAACAATATAAAAACTGTTATTGTGGCTGCAGTTTCCGTAGCTGTATTCGGTGCTGTTTTAAGTATATACACAAGCTTTATTGAAACAGAGCCTGAGAAAATCAAGCTAATCCGGACACTGGGAGGCAACAGACGGCAGACTCTTTTTCTGCTGATTATCCCCTCCAGTCTTCCCGCTATTATTAATACAATGAAAGTTAATCTGGGACTCTCCCTCGTTGGTGTTATTATAGGGGAATTTCTTGCTGCAAGACAGGGGCTTGGATATATGATAATATATGCCACCCAAACCTTTAAAATGGACTGGGTTCTTCTATCCATTGTAATACTCTGTATATTGTCCGTAGGAATGTATCAGCTTATTAACCTTCCGGAAAAAAAGAGAAACCTTTAAACCATAAAAATGCCGCCAACACCTGATGGTGTGACGGCATTTCATGTAAATACTAGCCTACGCAGTATTTCTGTATATTATATATAAAATTCTGTCCCGGTTCGCCGTAGGTAGTAAGCTCTGCCTGTTTGTTAAGCCCAATGGCAATAACTCCCAACAGAGAGCAGGCGTCAACAATAATGCTTCCGTATTTTAAATCTCCGTTACATCCACTGTTTCCCATCATATTGACAAAATCAATAATCTCCTGCTGATTCTTAAACTCTAACGTGTATTTGTCCATAAATATCACCTCTGCAATCAAATACAAAAAACATTAAAATTTTTAATGTATTATATCACTTGAGTGCAAACATGCAATGACAAATTTTCGACAAAGCCGCGATTTACATCATTCTACCAGGCTGAAGGACGGGCTGTACTTGAACAGTGCCTTTGCCAGTATCTCATCTTTGGAAACATATGTATTGTCCCAATATCTTGCATCATCAGAAACACTCCTGTTGTCTCCCATTACAAAATATGAATTATCCGGGACTGTATATGGTCCAAAGTTTCCTTCCATGGGCTCTGCAATATAATCTTCAGTAACTTTCTCTCCGTTAATATATAATATACCATCCTTAATAAGCACTTCATCTCCGGGAATACCTATCACCCTTTTAATCAATGCTTCATTTTCGGATGTATTATAGCACTGATGTTCAAAAACTATTACATCACCTCTTTCCGGCTCTGCAAAAAGATACGCCAGTCTGAAGCCTATAAGTTTATCATCAGAATTAATGGCAGGCACCATTGAGCGGGTAGGAACATTGGCGTTGATTATTACAAAACGGTTTATGGTAAATGCAATGGCAACTGCCAGAGCCAGTATAAGTACATAACTAAATATTTCCTTCAAAACCGCCACGGAATCAGGCTTAGTTTTCTTCTTTGCCTCTTCCGGCTCATCTTCCCCGGTAAGTTCCTCCACTTTTGTTTTGGAATCCTCTACATCCAAATCAATGTCTATTAATTCAATTTCTTCATCAGTGTTACGATTCATATGGAAGCCTCTTT
>JBJEND010000138.1:0-11331 GCA_051880015.1 Butyrivibrio sp.
CTGCGCTTCCGCGGGCCGGACAAGCTAATTTCACGCTTCTGGCCCACGGGTAGCGCCAAATGGGATGCACTGACTGCGCTTCCGCGGGCCGGACAAGCTAATTTCACGCTTCTGGCCCACGGGTAGCGCCAAATGGGATGCACTGACTGCGCTTCCGCGGGCCGGACAAGCTAATTTCACGCTTCTGGCCCACGGGTAGCGTCAAATGGGATGCCTGACTGCGCTTCCGTGGGCCGGGCATGCTAGTTTCACGCTTCTGGCCCGCGGGTAGCGTCAAATGGGATGCACTGACTGCGCTTCCGCGGGCCGGACAAGCTAGTTTCACGCTTCTGGCCCACGGGTAGCGTCAAATGGGATGCCTGACTGCGTTTCCGCGGGCCGGACAAGCTAATTTCACGCTTCTGGCCCGCGGGTAGCGTCAAATGGGAGAAGGGGCCAGCCGACCATATAATAGGTCTGCTCCTGTGCTAAAAATACAGAATTTACGTTGTTTTATTCCGGTGTACATGCTATAATCATATGGGTTACATCACAATAATCAGGGGGAAGATAACTATGAAAAACAACGAATCTTCAGAAAACTATCTTGAAACAATACTTACCCTCAGTCACCGCCTTCCGGTAGTACGTTCCATAGATATTGTAAGAGAGCTTAATTATACCAAGGCCAGCGTAAGCATTGCGATGAAAAATCTCCGTGAAAGCGGACATATCACCGTATCCCCGGAGGGATACATAAATCTTACCCCATCAGGCCTGGAAATAGCCGAGATGATATACGGACGCCATACTCTCCTCACCAAATGGCTGGTCAGCCTTGGCGTTCCCGAAGAAACAGCTTCCAAGGATGCCTGCCGCATAGAGCACGTTATCAGTGAGGAAAGTATACAGGCAATCAGGAAAAGCCTGAATTAATCCTAGAACATGGGAGAGAACAATCTGAGTATGGGCATAAGAATCCGTCGGATAACGGATTCTTTTTTATGTCCCGGAAATACCTCATGGCATTTTGCAAAGGTTGCATAAAAGTCCTCTTTAATGTCCTTAAGGGCTTCTGTTTTGTACATCCATACCGCATTTTCAAAATGATGGGTAAGGCTTCTGTAATCCAGATTAATGGTACCCACTACGCCCACTGTATCATCAGATAAAAATACTTTGGCATGAACAAAACCCGGCTCGTACTCAAATATCCTGACTCCTGCATTAAGAAGCACATCATAGTATGACTGGCTTAACATATACACAATCTTTTTGTCCGGTATACCGGGCATGATTATCCTCACATCAATCCCGTTTTTGGCCGCATTTTCCAATGCAGATATCATTACCGTATCTAATATGAGATACGGTGTCATTATATACACATACTTACTTGCCCTGTTAATAATGTTAAGATATACGTTTTTGCCCACAGGTTCTCCGTCCAGAGGATAATCTGCAAAAGGAGCGGCAAATCCGTCATTATATGAAAAGCTTTCCGTCGGTTCAAACCGGTGCAGCTCATCATTCTCTTTTTTGAGAATATCCCAAAGGGAGAGAAATATAATCGTAAAACTCCATACAGCCTCTCCTTTAAGCATTATTGCCGTATCCTTCCAGTGTCCGTATATCTCCACTTTATTGATATATTCATCGGATAAATTCACGCCTCCGGTAAAGGCCGTATTTCCGTCAATTACGCAGATTTTCCTGTGGTCACGGTTATTGTATCTGGAATCCAGCGCAGTTCTGAAGCTGTTAAATTCAAAGCATCTGATTCCTTTTTTCTCCAGTTTTCTGACTATGTCCACAGGAGCTTTCATAAGGCTTCCGAAGCTGTCATAGATAAATCTTACATCCACACCTGCTTTGGCTTTGCGTTCAAGAATATCCACTATGGAATTAAACATAATTCCTTCTTCAATAATAAAATATTCCATGAAAATATACCGTTGGGCTTTATTAAGCTCTTCAAGCATAACCGGAAACATATCATCCCCCAGAGGGAAGTATTTAACAGTGGTATTATTATATACCGGAGCCTCGGCACACCTTAAGAGATAATCTGCCTGAACAGCGGCCCCCGGGTCAATTTCCCTCAGATGCTCATTATCAAAATGCCTGGACTCCAGTGCTTCGTTACATACAGCTCTTATTTTGGAGGTACGCTTGATTTCTCTTTTGGCAAAATGGGCTCTGCCGTAAACAAGATATAAAACACCGCCAAATACGGGAAATACAAGTATTACTACTATCCAGGGAATTTTATAAACAGGATTAATATCTGATTTAACCAGATAAATAACCGTAATGATTGAAAGTATCTCAAGAATCCAGTTTATATATGGAAAAAAGGTATTAATATTGATATAGGATATAACAAAAACCGCTATCTGTGCCAGTGCAGCTAACACCATTGTGATTATCCTGATCATATTGGGTGAAAAAATTTTCTTAATAACCTGTTTGCCCTTTTTATTATTGCCTGATGACATCTTACCACTCCTGACTAATCTTCTTTTGCCCATTCAACGGCACATCTGACGGCTCTCTTCCAACCCTTTAACAGTTGTGTCCTTCTGTTCTGTTCCATTGCAGGGACAAATTCCCTGCCTATCTGCCAGTTGCTTTTAATTTCTTCAAGTCCGCTCCAATATCCCACAGCCATGCCTGCAAGATATGCCGCTCCCAAAGATGTTGTCTCTATGTGCCTGGGACGATGAACTACAGTATTCAATATATCCGACTGGAACTGCATGAGAAAATCGTTGGCGCTGGCGCCCCCGTCCACTTTAAGTTTCTTAAGGCATATGCCGGAATCCTCCGCCATGGCATTTAATACATCCGCCACCTGATAATCTATGGATTCCAGAGTAGCCCTGATAAAATGCTCTTTGGTACAGCCTCTGGTCATACCAACAATTGTACCTCTTGCATACTGATTCCAATATGGTGCTCCGAGGCCGGTAAAAGCCGGTACAATATACATTCCGCCGCTGTCACATACCAAAGAAGCATATTCCTCTGACTGTGCCGCATCCCTGATAAGCCGCATTCCGTCCCGTAACCACTGTATGGCCGCTCCGGCTACAAACACACTTCCTTCAAGGGCATATGATATTTCCTTATATCCTGCTGCAATGGTGGTAATAAGCCCGTTTTCCGAAAGTATGGCTTTATTCCCTGTGTTCATAAGAAGAAAGCATCCTGTACCGTAAGTATTCTTAGCCTCCCCCGGTTCAAAGCAGCACTGGCCGAACAAAGCCGCCTGCTGATCTCCCGCAGCTCCGGCTATGGGTATCTCTCCGCCAAGTATTTCCGGATGGGTGGTGCCGTAGATACAGCTTGAGGGAAGTACCTTGGGAAGCATATTTTCCGGAATATTAAAATAATCCAGAAGCTCTTTGTCCCAGCATAATCTGTTAATATCAAAAAGCATGGTTCTGGAAGCATTGGTATAGTCTGTTACATGGACATTTCCTTTGGTGAGATTCCAGATAAGCCATGTATCCACCGTACCAAAAAGCAATTCTCCATTCTCTGCCCTTTTTCTGGCACCGGGGACATTATCAAGAATCCATTCTATTTTGGATGCACTGAAATAAGCATCCAAAACCAGACCGGTCTTATGTCTGACCTTATCCTCCATCCCCTCTGTCTTCATTCTGTCAATACGTTCAGAGGTGCGTCTGCACTGCCAGACAATGGCATTATATACAGGTCTTCCTGTATTCTTATCCCATACTATGGTTGTTTCCCTTTGATTGGTAATACCGATTGCAGCAATATTCTTATAGCTTAAACCGGCAAGATGTACCGCTTCCGTTGCAACTGCCAGCTGTGAAGACCATATCTCCATGGGATTATGTTCTATCCACCCGGGCATGGGATATATCTGCTCAAATTCCTTCTGAGCCATAGATACAATATCACCTTTTTTATTGTAAATAATACACCGGGAACTGGTAGTACCCTGATCCAGTGCCATTATGTACCGTGATTCCATACTGATTACATTCCTCCGGCAGGTTTTTCCGCAGATGATTCAATTTTCTCCCTGATCTGCTGCATACGATAGTCAAGCTGGTTAATTAGTTCCGCACAGTAAAACAGTTCATTGGAGATACTGTCCGCATTGGATATTTCTTTTTTATATTTAAGCTTATGTTCCAGACTTGCCCAGAAGTCCATGGCGATTGTCCTGAACTGGACCTCCACACGCATATATTTTTTTTCGTTGGTGAGAAATATGGGAACTTCAACAATAAGGTGAAGACTTCTGTATCCGTTGGCCTTAGGCTCTGCAATATAGTCCTTTCTCTTAATTACAGTAATATCATCCTGGGCAGCCAGATAATCCGCAAGCCTGTATATATCGTCAGGGAAGGAGCATATAACCCTTATACCTGCCACATCATTAAGATTCTTCTCTATATTCTCCAAAGTAATGGGAATATTATCCCTGCGGAGCTTTTCAATGATACTCATAGGCTTTTTAATCCTGGTTTTAATGGTTTCAAAGGGATTGCGGCTGTCCCTCACGGAAAGCTCTGCATTAAGAACATCCAGTTTGGTCTTAACCTCAAGCATTGCACATTCATAGTGCATCATCAAATCACTGAACTGCTTATATACACCTTTAAGTTCCTCAACTTCTTCAAGATTATCACTAAATTTTTCCATTTTTCCTCCAATAGAATAATAAAAGCGGGCAATGCCCGCTTTATATTAATATTATTTATTTTACGAAACTGTTCAGAACTTCTTCCTTCATAAACGGTTTCATAACGAATTTGGCGGCACCGCTCTTCAATGCGCTTATAACCTTCTGCTGCTGTCCTGCCGCCGTAATCATAATCGCATAGGCATCAGGATCATACTTAATAATCTCCTTGAGGGCTTCCACACCATCCATCTGGGGCATTGTAATATCCAATGTAATGATATCCGGCTTGTACTGCTTGTATGCGGTTACGGCCTCAAGTCCGTTCTCTGCTTCTGCCAGTACGGAATATCCTGCTTCTTCCAGAATGCCTCGAAGCATCTTACGAATCATTCTGGAGTCATCTACAATAACTACCGTTCCCTTGGAATTACCTGATGAAACAGCCTTAACCTCATTCTTAGTTGTATATACATATCTTAACTTACCTATTGTAACAGGTGAATCAACGGCAATATAAAGTGAGACCTTCTTACCCTCAATATATACATTAACAACGTAGGCACTGCCCTCTGCCGTCTGATTAACATATGTAAACGGAGGCTCCATGTCGATGTCAACGCCTTTTTCACTAAGCTCGGATGCAAGAAGTCCGTTATTAATATTGGCAAATTCACCTACGGCATCCGCCACCTCATCTGAGATGCCCTCCAGATGCTCTCCGGAATACTTAGATGCCAGAAGACATATTCCTGCCGGATCCCCTTCTGCAGCGAATCCAAGGAAAATGGTATGGTCTCCCACAACCTTCTGACCGGATATGAACTGGTAGCTGAATTCAGATACTCTGCGAATTCTGTCTATATAGAAATTAGTTGAAACAAATCTGGTTATATTTCTCAAAATGAGTCCTACAAGATCTGTTACATACGGCTTGGTAGCAAAAGCAAATACAGGAACAATGGCATCAATGTCATCCTGCTTAAGAGCAACCAGTTCTGCTTCAGTGAAACCTCTTTCCTTACGGAAGGCTTCAACCTTCTCTTCAACATCACCAACAGATAATCCTGTCTTCTCTGTAACAAGCTGTATAAACTTCATATATGAATTGCCCTGTTTCTCCAGAAGTGAAGAAACCTGATCTGATGTTAAATATCCCTTATCCACGGCAATATCACCGAATCTCATATCCATCTGGGTCTGCAGATGATTAATCTCATCTGCCTGTTTCTCAGTAAGCATCTTCTCTGCCACTGCGATTGTACCAAGCCTTACTCTGGCATTGGACTGTTCTGTAAGGATCTCCTGCTTAACCTCCTCTGATATAACACCCTTCTCAACAAGGTAATTCCCCATTAACTGACTAAACATACGTATCTTCTCCTTCTGTTAAACTCTCTTAGACCGTGTAAACACCAGCACCGCACCTGCCAAAGCAAGCACAGATACCAATACTAACGGTACAACGGGAATGTCATCCCCTACCGGAGGGACACCACCGGAACCCGGGTCTACACTGTCTTTAATAATTGCAACAGGTTTTTCAGCAGTCCTGCCTTCATAGTCAGTTCCTGCCTTACCTGTGCTGACAATTATTACCTTATCAATTTCGCAATCCTTGTCTACGCAAAGATTACCTTTGCTATCTATTGTAACGCTTTTTGGATTATCTTTCAACTGATAAGTGCAAAATTCTTCAACATTTATTCCATTTCCGTTAAGAGTGTCATAATCTGAACTTTCTCCCACCTTAACGGAATCCGCACCTTCTATGGTAATGTCATATTCATTGACAATACTAACCTTACGGGGCTTTCCGCATCCAATTACGTTAACGGCACGTATAAATACATCCACAGACTTTCCCTCGGTCTCAACCACATAGGAATTATCAGGAGTAGTATATTTTATCTCGTAATTATCCCCCAAATCGGTATATGAACCTGCCTGTTCTCCCACCAGTATATATTGGTCATCAGAAGGCTCCGTAACTCCTGAAGTCCGGTGGGGAAGTACAGCTATCTGATATCCAAGAATCTCTGCTCCGTTGTCATCAGGAACATCCCATGACAGACTGTATCGGTTTGCGGTGGTTACGATATTATCCTGTACTTCTATCTGTGAAGGAATTTTGGCAAACTTAACCGTTCCCAGTTCTGTGCAATAAAGCTGATCATATTTAAGGCTGTACAGTTTCTCCAGAGGAGCCCCTGTAAACGATGAACCGGCTTTATGTCTGCCAATTCTGATTCCAATCATTTTTCCGTGATAAAGTATTTCGTCCGTACTATACTCATCCATATACGGAAGCAGATAATAAATATTATTACCTGCATACCAGAACTGGATTAATGAATTCTCTTCACCAAGACCGGCACTGTCAAGGAGACTTAAAGGCACCTTCAATTCTTCTGCATATACGTCAACATCAGTATTCTTCTGAGATGAATCATTTTCAATAAACGCCTCTATGTTTCTGCTCTTTGTAACAAATTTTTCTTCAATGTATGTACAGAAATCCTCATATGCTTCAGTACCGAATTGGTTCTTAAGGCAATCCACAAGATCCTGTGCTGCCGTAGAAGTAATCTCAAAAGTTTCTGTCTTGGAAACTTTCCATACTTTAACAGAATCTTTTGGAAGTCCCGCTGCAGTTATTATATCCTCTATTCCGTCAGCATCCGCTACCCATCCGTATTCCGTGGATATATCAGAAAATGGATATAACCACAAATCTTCATTTACCATTTCTGCATTTATCGGAACCAAAGAAGTAAAGGCGTTGTATTGCAGAAACTTCCATTCCCCTTCATTATCGTCATAGTAACTATAATCGGCGTAATCAGGAATCTCTGAGGCATCCTTACAGTTCTCATACTGTGCATAATAATAAATATTTTCCAGTATTTCCATAGTTTGATATAAGTTTACCTTGTATTCCGCTCCATCCCCGTACATGATTACATATGAACTATCCCCCAAATCTATTGAATAATCTAGAATTTGAAGGTAGTCAATATATTTCCGAAGATAATTCATATACGCCTGTGAGTCTGTGCATTCTGTGCCTGAAACTTTTATTTCCGGCGTCACGGCACTTGCCCACATGAATTTGTCATCATCCGATTCTCTGTCATTATATGCGTCGCAATAAGACATTAACTCTAATCTTACAATTTCTGCCGGATTAGAAGTATCATCATACGTATATTCGTTATAGGCAAATATACCTATGAGCCCGTCGCCAGATTTAAATATATGTCCCTGTTCACTATTTATTGAAGAGTAACTGTAATCATAGGAATAATAGTCATCCTCATTTTCAAAATCGTCCATGGTGAAATATTTGCCTGTCATGATATTGATAAATTCATCAACAGCCTCTTCCGGTGTATCTACAACATAGGGAAGCACACAATTCAGCAGATTATATCCGTTTTTAATAATATTTTTGGAATATCCGTCATTATAAAGTACCTTGTCGTTCACATACACGGAATTCAGTTCAAAAAGCCTTGAGTTATTATCATTGGGGAGAATCAGTACTCCTCCCAGTTCAGATAATTTATCGGCATCCACATATATATCGCCTTTAAACATCTTGATATGATTGAATTTACCTGCATCATGATAATCAGCCAGATTCTCTATTCTATTGTATCCAAGTCTTTTTCCAAACAGATATGCGGACAAATTATAGTCGTCATAATCTACCAGCGTGGCATTTTTCTGTGTAAATGATGCGGTGTTGCCATCGCTGTCCCCAAGAGTATATTTCATCACATAATTTCTGCTAAGTTCTTTAGAGGTAAGATATTCCATAATGTCTTCCCAATCATCAAGACCTTTTCCGGAAAGATATTCCATTATGTCATCAGAAAATCCCCAGTTTTTTGCATAAGTACAATAAACTGTTTCCGATTCACTGGTATCACCGCTGCAATAATCAAATTCAACATATGATCTGTCGTCTACCTCTGAGGATCCGTACCCATATATTTCATCATAATAGTATACAGGGGCCATACTTATCTTATAATTATCATCACCTAAATCAAATACGCCTATTGTGTCATAATCACTATCATACGCCGGACTGCTGGTATATTTCATTACCTCATATTCTCTTCCGCCAATTACAACATACAAAGTGGCATTCAGTACCGGAGATTCCGACATACTTACATCTCCCGGATCCTCAACGACAACCTTTTTATATGTCTGGAAAACGATTTCCGGTTCATAGCCTCCCCAACCATCATCTATCCTCGGTTTGTATCCCATTCCTATCATCTTTCCGGTATCTGCGATTTTCAACGTTTCCGCAGCAGTGATATTAACGGAAATTCCACAGGATACAATCATAATAAATGCCAGAAGCATTCCCACGCTTCTTCTGATATCCTTTAGTATTTTAGAATGTTTCTTCATCTTAGCTCTCCCTTCGAATAAATATAATATCCATTATCTTTATGTAAAACATAACCTGCCGCCGACAATGCGTCGGCCAGTCCGGCAGCAGTAATATCCGTCAATCCTCCTCCCCCATAGGTCTCATACTCATAATCCACTTCATCGCGGATAAGAATAATATTATAGTCTTTGTAATTATCTGCATCATTAAAATATATGCTTCCTGCCGATATCCCCCGCCCGTATTCATCATATTCAATCATACCGGGGTTCATCAGGAATTTTATTCCGATATAACATTCCGGCTGGAATACACCGGTTGTATCCAGCATAACTTTATCTTCGTCTCCCACTGCTTCCAATACATACATCAGCTTATTATCCCCATATATGTAAGGCTCTTTCTGTATATATTCTTTCAGGAAAAAACCAAACATTACCGCATAACCCGCTCCGGCTAATAAAGCAATGGTTCTGAAATGTTCCGCAACATAATCTGTTCCTGCCGCCGCAAATGCCAGAAGGAAAAAGTATACTATAGTAAAATTATATGTAGTTGCATCCATAATAAAAAGTAACGGAATAAATGCTGCAGCGAAAAAACCGCAGAACCACCTGTAGTTTTCTTGTATTTTGATATCTTTTATTATCCTGAAAATTCCCACCGGAATAAAAATCCATGACAGATAATACAGAGTTCCGAATGCCCTGCTTCCTGCAAAATCTGACTGTGTATCCGTAACAACCATATATTTCAGGTTAATAATATTATTCAATGAAAAGCCGAAATCCTTTTTACGGTATGCCGAAACCGGAGCAATCGTGCAAAAATCCGTATACACTGCCGGTGCAATTCCCACCAGCGTAAGGAGATACCAGAAGATAGGGAAACTTATTACGAAAGCAACCCCGGTCTCAATCAGTACATATCTCTTATTCCATCCGAATATAAGCTGTACAACTATAAAAAGCGGAATCATGAATACGGCAATTATATAGGAATAGCTTAATAATCCAAGGCAGATACCAAGTCCGATATATCCGCCGGCTTTATTGTGGTTACGACACCGCATTGCCAGATACATACACAGTACAAAAACAGGAATAACCATATCACAGTCATAGGACATCCCCGTCATTTTATAAAAATACGGGCAGATAATATACAGAATATAAAATATCCATTCCGTTCTTCTGTTAAAAACATTCCGGATTAACAAGCCACCAAATATAAAAGTAACTATTTCCCCGATTAACTTAACTCCACGACAGGCAGCCGTACTGAATCCGAAAATTTTGGTAAGAATCACTCCCAGATACACATATAAGGCGCTCTGTCCGCTGGCTGCATTGGCGAAATATAAAGGAAATACATTGCCGTAACG
Organism: Butyrivibrio sp.; assembly: GCA_051880015.1. Classification (GTDB taxonomy): domain Bacteria; phylum Bacillota; class Clostridia; order Lachnospirales; family Lachnospiraceae; genus Eshraghiella. Next base: position 10,444 of record JBJEND010000138.1, read on the forward strand.
ATCCGTCCCGAATTCTGAAATGCAGAAAATATTATAATCAATCGCAGCTTCATCAAAATTAATACCGTGTAGTTCAAAAAAAACACAGGGGATTCTTGAAATAATCAGGCATAAGAGTGCAATTAAAATTATGTAGTGTTCTTTTATAAACCGTTTAAACAATTATGTCTCCAAACCGCAATATTTATTATGCAAAAATACTAATAACAGTATAAAACATTACACTATATTCGTCAAGATGTACAAATTATTACTATTGCCACATTTCAGGTATTTTAGTATAATAGTATAAAATTTATAACATAAGGAGACTGGTATAATATGGGTTATATACTTTCTACGGATTGTCTTACCAAAGAATATCATCATATTAAAGCCGTTGATTCCGTCAACCTCCATATAAATGAAGGTGATATTTACGGTTTTATAGGTCGTAACGGTGCAGGCAAGACTACTACACTTAAGATGATTTGCGGCCTGGCTTCACCCACTTCGGGAACATTTTCCCTCTTTGAACAGCCATATGAAAATCTGATAAAGGATAAGGTTTTTGCTAAAGTGGGCAGCCTCATAGAAGAGCCGGGAATCTATCCGGATATGAATGCCTTTGACAATGTGTATTTTAAATGTATATGTGCAGGCATCAAGGACAAAAACTATGCCATGGATTTACTGAGACTTGTGGATTTAGACAAAACAGGACGCAAGAAAGCCAAAGGATTTTCACTGGGAATGAAGCAGCGTCTCGGCATTGCTCTGGCCTTGGTGGGAGATCCAAAGCTTATTATTCTGGATGAGCCAATTAACGGACTTGATCCCCAGGGTATTCTGGAGATAAGGGAGACCATACTGAAGCTCAATTCAGAGAAAAAGATGACCTTTATCATT
>JBJEND010000139.1:0-2301 GCA_051880015.1 Butyrivibrio sp.
TTATTTCCGATGATGTTAAGACTATTCAGAAAGCTCCCGGTATTGGTGGTAAAACTGCCCAGAAGCTTATAATAGAGCTTAAGGATAAGCTTTCTTTGGAGGATGTGATTACCCACGGCATGGAGACGGAGAATCGAGTACCGGCATCGGATCCTGCAAGAAATGAAGCGATAGAGGCACTGGTGGCTCTGGGTTATACTTCGGCAGAGGCTTTAAGGGCGGTAAAGAGTGTGGAGGACAGTGACAGTATGGACAGCGAAGCACTGCTTAAAGCCGCATTAAAAAAGCTTGCCTTTATGTAGGAGTTAATAATTTATGGACAGAAGAATTATTACAACGGAATTTACGTCAGAAGACAGCGTTATAGAGAATAATCTCCGCCCGGAATACCTTATGGATTATGTTGGGCAGGAGAAAATAAAACAGAACCTTAAAATATTTATTGAAGCCGCCAAGAGTCGTAAAGAAGCATTGGATCACTGCCTGTTTTACGGACCTCCGGGGCTTGGTAAGACTACCCTTGCGGGAATAATCGCCAATGAGATGGGAGTTAAGATTAAAATTACTTCAGGGCCGGCAATAGAGAAACCCGGGGATTTGGCTTCCATTCTGTCTTCCCTGCAGGAGGGTGATATTCTGTTTGTGGATGAAATACACAGATTAAACAGGCAGGTAGAGGAGGTACTATATCCTGCAATGGAGGATTTTGCAGTGGATATAGTAATTGGTAAGGGACCTTCTGTCAGAACCCTCAGGTTAGATTTGCCCCATTTTACTTTAATTGGAGCTACTACAAGAGCAGGACTTCTCACAGCTCCCCTAAGGGACCGATTCGGAGTAATTAACCGTCTGGAATACTACACGGTGGATGAACTTAAGAAAATAATCATACGTTCGGCAGGAGTGCTTAATGCCGCCATCTCAGAGGAAGGAGCAGCGGAACTGGCAGCACGAAGCAGGGGAACGCCAAGACTGGCCAACCGCCTTCTTAAGCGGGTAAGGGATTTTGCCCAGGTAAAATTTGACGGAACCATAACAGGGGAAGTTGCGGACTACGCGTTAAATCTTCTGGAGGTGGATAAAGAGGGCCTGGACAAAAATGACAGGAATATTTTATATACAATTATGGAGAAATATTCCGGAGGCCCTGTGGGACTGGATACACTTGCGGCATCTCTTGGAGAAGATGCAGGAACCTTAGAGGATGTGTATGAACCGTATCTTATTTTTAACGGCTTTATAAACAGAACGCCCAGAGGAAGAGTTGTTACAGAGCATTGTTATAAACATTTTGGGTTAGACTATACACAAAACTGATTTTATATGATATAATTCTACTGACTTTAAAGTACTTAAGAGTAAGGAGAGTTTGGGAATGGCTGCAAAGAATGAAACAGAGGTTATAATTGGTGGGAAGACTTTGACCCTGAGTGGGTACGAAAGCGAAGAGTATTTACAGAAAGTGGCAGCATATATTAATGCCAAAATATCTGATTTTAAGAAATCAGACCATTTTCGCAGGCAGACTATTGACATGCAGGCTACTATGATAGAACTTAATATTGCTGACGATTATTTTAAGGCAAAGAAGCTGGCAGATGAGTTGGAGAGCAGTCTTGAAGATAAGGATAAGGAGCTCTACGATTTAAAGCATGAACTTATATCTGCCCAGATTAAACTTGATTCGGCCAATCAGGAAATTAAGCAGCTTAAGGATGAACTTAGTGAAAATCAGAAAACCATTGTCAGACTGGAAACCGAATTGGACGATACAAGAAAATAACTACACCAAAATGCCGCCGAATAATACTTTCGGCGGTTTTATGTTTTAGGAGACAAAGATGAATAATAAAGTGGAAATCCTCGCCCCGGCCGGTAACTACGATACTTTCCTGGCGGTACTTAATGCCGGTGCAGATGCCGTTTATCTTGGAGGAAGAATGTTCGGAGCCAGAGCATATGCCGGAAATCTTTCCGAAGAAGAGATAATAAATGCAGTTAATTATGCACATATACACGGACGGAGAGTATACCTTACGGTAAATACCCTTGTTAAAAACAATGAATTATTTGAATGCCTGTATGATTACCTTAAGCCCCTTTATGAAGCGGGGCTGGACGGAGTAATAGTACAGGATTACGGAGTGATGAAATATATCTGTGACTGTTTTCCCGATATGGAAATTCATGCCAGTACCCAGATGACCATAACGGATATTTTATACAGTAATTTCCTTAAGAAGTATAATGTTAAAAGAAGAGTTACGGCCAGAGAGCTTTCTCTGGGAGATATAAGAATTA
>JBJEND010000140.1:0-2292 GCA_051880015.1 Butyrivibrio sp.
CAACAATCAGGTGTACATTACCCGGCATACGATTTGCAAGGGTGCAGAGAAAATCAGAAACGCAGCAGTCCGTCAACAGGTGAAAATCATCAATAAAGATATAGCAGGCAGTTTCCCCTGCCAGTTCATGGCAGAGATCATCTGCCAGCAGTCCCGCTCCGGCGGCATCCGTGGGGCAAGTATAGTCCCGTAGAAATTCAAAACCTGCCCTGGCAAAGGCGTTCTGTATGCTTTTCCAGAATATCTCAAGGTTATCGGAATATACGCTGATGCGAATAATATTTAGTGCTTCTGCTTTGGCGCACTGCTCCAGATACCAGTTCACTGCCGTTGTTTTGCCATAACCCATAGGTGCCACCACCGTGGTCAGTGTGCAATGAGAGATGGGCCGCAGACTCTCTTGCAATCGCTCAGATATGTAAATAGTATTCAGGTTCCATTTCGGTTTTGGCATGATGTTCACCTCCGGCTCATCCTATTTAAATCAAATAAAACATATTCAAATAGTTTACATTTAATATATTGTCATTTTCTTCATCTTGTATTGAACTGACATATTTATTCCCAAAAAAATCCACATATAAGGTGATACCGTAACCATACTGTCATTAAGCATACTGAATATGCAAAATGCAATTACCGAAAAGAATGTTGCCTGCAATATCCAATTATCATTTTTCTTATACTTAAATCTATTAATAATCCATTGCACCAATGTATAAATTACAATTCCACAAAACGCCAGAGTTCCAAGTATACCAATATCCATGCAGTATTGCAGAATAATATTATGGGGGCGGTTGATAATTACTTTATGCGTTCCATGTATCTTCATAAGACCTACATAATCATACTGGTCATAATTGTATATATAATTTCCCGGTCCTTTTCCGATTAATATTACTTCTTTTAGCTTTGGCAATGTGCGAATCCATATATATCCTCTTCCCGTAAATGCACTATCATATTTGTTATATGTATATTCCTCTCCTATACTGTCAAGAGGGACAGCATCAACTCCAACCCCTTTAAACTCTCTGTTTATAATATAAAAATCAAGGGTATCTTTATATCCAAGTTCTATCTTCATATATACAGTGCCTGCATTTTCAATAACTGAAAATTCTATTTTCACATTTTTATATGCTTCATCTTTAAATACAAACCATCCATCCTCATTTTGGGCATCCATTATTTTATCATCAGAATCATAAAACGCAATATTCTCATCACATACAATGGAAAATTTGCTCTCATTTCCATATATGGTTAGTTTATTTCCTTCCATATCTATTTTCTTTAATTCATATATGTCATTTACATTTTCTTCAAAGGAATCGCCATTTGATGCACTAACATCAATTAATGCTCCAAGTTTGCCACCGGAAATACCATTTACAACCAACAGAATTACAGGCATGGCAATAAGTAATACTATAAACTCCTTTATTTTGCACTTTATTGTTTTGATTTCAAAAATCATCATTGCAATAATGATGGCTATTTGCAGATAAAACACAAGTGTTGATTTTGAAACAAGAATGCAAAAAACAATACCTATATTAATCAATATACCTGCAATACAACTAATTCTATTCTTTGCATGCAGCCAGTATTCAAAAGCAAAGGGAAGCAGCATACAGCAAAAACAGCCATAATAATTAGAATTATCAAATGTAAGTTTAACTCTGTTTATACTTTCAAGATTTTCCCGGGTTCCTATCCACAAGGTGGCAATGGGTATATCAAAAAATTCAATTATAGACATAACTATAATAACCGCCATTAAAATAACAACTGTCTTTTTTAATATATCTAAGATTTTATTCATATAGAAATAATTGTATGAAATGAAAAATAACACCAGATAACTTAAAAGTACAGCTAAGCTTTCAAACTCATTATTATAATTTTGAAATTCATTTCCATAATCTGCCGAAAGAACTTGTGACAGAACCGCACATATTACAAATATTGCCGCCATAATCCATAAAGCTTTGTTCTTATCCCTTAATGGATTGTTTTTAATAATATTATCGGGAAAGACGTTTTCGCCTGCAAACCAAGACAGACAGAATACTGCCAGCATTATCACCATTTTTTCCTTAATATGTATATCAGGAATTAATGGGTATATAAGTATAAATATACATATACTGCATGGCACTACATATTTGTATTTTGGCATTTCGTCTGATAATTTTACTTTTTTATGTTTTTTCATGCTTATTTAATCTCTTTTGTCATTTTTAATAATCATTATATAAAAAGCAGATGATAAAATCAACATTT
>JBJEND010000141.1:0-2245 GCA_051880015.1 Butyrivibrio sp.
GTCCAGATCTTTAGAGTATTCAGCCAGAAGATCATTTGAAAACTTTACAGCTATGGAGCTCTCCTCTTTTACCTCCTGTATCAGCTTTTTCAGCCTCTCACTATTAGCCATGAGATCTCACCTCTCTCAGAAATTTTGTGTACATCTTATCTAAATGGTCAATTCTATAAACTGGAGACATATCACCACTCACGATCTTAAAAACAGAATGAGGAATTAACCACGCAAATCTAAACGCACCAGACTCCCAGTTGATCCAGAGGTTGACACCATCTTTATCCATATATTGATCCTCTGTATCATAGCCATTTCTACATACAGCCCACTTAGTAAATCCGTTTCCCTCTAACCAGTTTTCTATAGACTGTTTATTTACTTTCACTCCTTATTCCTCCTCTCTTTACAATCTCTATAGCCTCATCCAACGCATTTCCCACTTTCTCATAAGCAACATCCAGAACCTTATCTCCTGTATTTGCAATAGTCAAAAAATACACCATTTTCTCTTTTTTGATCTCTTCTACAATCCGGCTTTCCATCATTTCAAAATTCTTAACTTGCTGGATATTAAAATCTACAGCAACATTATAATTATGTTCCAAAGTACGGATATACTTAATGAGATCCTCTTTCTTCATGTTATTTAAGGTACTGTCAGCTTTTGCCTTACAGTGTTCTCCTATCTTACTAAAATCCATCAACACTCCCATTTTGTCCTCCTGATTTATCACAATACTCTGGTTTATCTGCAAAACAGCAATCCTCACACCCTTTGTAGTATCCACACTCATCACAGGTACAATGTTCATACCCATACTCTGGGTACTCATCAGCAAGGGCATTAGGACAGCTACCATTTACACAAGTGACTCCACAATAATTAGCACACCTCATCCTCATACCTCCTGAGCCATTCTGTAAAATCATATCTGTACAACGTCCTCTTTTTCTGAGAGGGTATAAAAAAACCATGCTCCCGGAAAAACTCTATAGGAATACTCTTTCTTGTGCCGCTCTCAAAGAAATTCTGTACATATCCAACTGAGAGATAATATGTCTCTTCCATATCCCGGAAATTTACCAGATAGCCTCCATATACCCCATAATACTCTACAGCTTTCAGCATACCTTTAAGCTGTGACTCTCTGATTTTTGATAATGGTAAGCTCTTTCCCTTATGAGTTTTCAGCTCCAGCAAGATAAGTACAGGATATTTATACAGCCTGAAATCTGCCGGATTACTTACCCCGTAAAATCCACTTGTATCATCTTTGTACCTTTCAAGAAAACAATCCTCCGGCATACTGTCCTTTACTTCTTTCTCAAATACCTTTCCGCTATTTTTCTTTTTATATGCCATCAGAAAAGAGCCTCCTTTTTCTCCTTTGGAAGTTCCTCTACCTCCTCACTGGCATATCTGGGATCTTTCCATCTCCCGGCATCCACCAGCCCACACTCTTTTTTATAATGGCAATAGGTACACTTATCCTCATTCTTTTGAGGAGGTGTACTTGTCTCCAGAGCTCTGTTTACATTCCTGATCTTTGCCTTAACAGCCTCTTTCATCTCATCAGTAATTTTCCATAGATACACTTTCTTTCCGCAAAAATTACGATCCTCATAAAAGAAAAGAATGTAATCAATTCCCAGACCCATACCATAACAAGTAGCCTGATATTTATGATCCATTTTTGGCTCAAATCTCTTTGAGTGCTGATATGTACTTTCTGTCTTAATCTCCAGTATCACATCTTTCCCCATGAAATTTATTACACCATCCGGCTGAAAATAAATTGACAGATCATCATTTTTACAACGTGCCTCTGTATGATCTTCATTCCATCCAACAAATACAGTATTTATACCTTTCTGCTGAGCCTCTTTTACAACCTCCTCCAGATCTAAACAGGTAACTCCCTCCATGTCCTCTACTAAATGCTGTATCCGTAAATGTCGATCTGTACCACTATTACAGATCTCCATTAGATTTACCTCTGTTTCCTCTACGTCCCCGGCTCCTCCATGTACTCTCATAAAGAAAAGCATCCTCTCACATCCATACATTGATGAGGGACGAAAATAATCTTTAGGTACTGGCTGACGTTCTCTTTCTTCCTGCCTCCTTACAGCCTCCTCATATCTCTTTAAGAAATTATCCTCAAAGGATACCTCTCCGGCATGGGCTCCCTGAGCCACTTTGATTAAACTTGATAATCCCATTGATCCTTTATCCTCCTTTTTATTT
>JBJEND010000142.1:0-10974 GCA_051880015.1 Butyrivibrio sp.
ACGGACTGTCAACAGGTTTTTAGAAAAAATTTTATTTTTTCTCCTATTACTGCATTCAAATTATTTTATCATATAATTTATATCATCTGATTACCAGCACTCCATCAATCTCCCTGTCGGAGGCAGTTTCAATGGAAAAGCTCTGAATATTCTCTGCCACATCGGACGGTATCATGAAAATTATAACAGCATCATAGTATTCACCTGCACCTATATGTACATCCCTGAGTCCTGTTAAATCATTCATAAGAATGGACGCATCATAATTATTATACCTGTATTCTTTATTAAAAACACCTTTAAGGATTATGCCCAGATTATGTGTATTAACCACAACAGCTTCACCGGTGTTGTTGGATAGTCTGAAATTAACTGAAACAAATGTATAACCGGTCTCAGCGGATAATTCAAAATAGCCTTCCGGGTCCGCATTATATGTCTGTGTAACATTATATCCCATACACTCAATCTGAACCGGTGAAGTGGCAAAAAGCTCTGATAAATCCAATTCACCCTTGTCCTCCGTGGAAGGTTCAGGAATATCCCCCTGACCTGAAGAAGTACCCGGTCCCTCAGATGTGGTTTCAGGTTCACTGACTGTCTGAGATTCCGATTCTGTTTCGGAAGGCATGACAGTCTCCTCCGGCTTCTCCGTCTCTTTAATGACATACCTGCCTGAATCAGAATAAGCGATTAAAACACCTGCCGCATACTCCGCAACAAGGTCATTAATTTTGGAATCCTCACCGGAGCTTTTGCTGCATCCGGTCAATAACAATATAACACATAAAATAATTATAACTGATAATCTCTTCTTCAAAGTGCCACTCCGTATAAATTAATATAATATTATTTTACCACTTAATTCATAAAACAACAACTTAATTATTTCCCCCATCCAGTATAAACCAGAACTCCACTCCCTCAGGCCTGTTTTCTATTCCATAGGGGGCATCAAATTTATCTAAAATAGCCTTGACAATGGACAGTCCTATTCCATTGCCTCCGTATTCTCTGGTTCTGGCTTTATCTACTTTGTAGAATTTCTCCCATATATGGTCTATATCTTCCTCCGGAATGTTTTTGCCCGTATTAAACACGCTGATGCGGACACTGTCCCCCTGTCTTAATGTTGTTACCCTGATTATTTTGTCATTTTCACAGTGGTTAATGGCATTAGAAAGGAAATTAACAAACACTTCCTCCAATTCCATGGAGTCAAACCATACATAAAACTGTCCTCCGGACACATACTCCAGCCGTATGCCCTGCTGCTCCATTCTTAAGCTGTTGGCTTTAAGTATGGAACCGATAAATTCATCCACATTAATATGGTCAATATTAACAGGTTCGTTGCCAAATTCAATCTGGTTAAGGGTAAGGAGCTTCTTAACCATATTATTCATTTTGGCAGTTTCATCTATAATTACGTCACAGTAATAATCCATACTTTCCGGATCATCGGTAATGCCCTCCTTAAGTCCTTCAGCATAACCCTGAATAAGGGCAAGAGGGGTTTTCAATTCATGGGATACATTGGACAAAAATTCCCTTCGCATAACTTCGTCTTTGTCTTTTATCTCTATATTTTTCTGAAGCTCAATATTGGCTGCCTTTAATTCGGAAATATTTTTCTCCAGCTTATCTGACATAATATTGATACTCTGTCCCAGAAGGCCTATTTCACTTTTATCCTTTCCTGTATATTTAACACTGAAATCCATGTTGGACATCTGTTTTGCTGCCGTTGACAGTTCTTTAACAGGACGGGTAAAATTATCCGCAATAAGATACACCGCCACTATGCTTATTATCAGCATAACAATTCCCACGAGCTGTACAAATCTGTTAAATATCCTGACATTTTCCTGAATACTGTCCAATGTAATCTGCATCATTATCTGTGAACCGTTTTCCAGTGTTCCGAAAATCTCCAGATAGGAAAATCCTCTGTCGGAATTATAATTCTTAACTACTGCATACTCAGAAGTTTCCATAATGATTACGGAATTTCTGTTATTGTTAAAAATACTGTCCTGGAATCTGTGCAGTGTATCTTCCACCTCGCTGCTGGAAATATATATAACATTCCAGTTACTGTCTATAAGGCAGGTATTAATATTGTAGAATGTATCAAGCTGGATTATTTTCTCCTCTATATCATGCCTGGAACTGTCTTGGTCCATATATACGGTCTTAAGCTCATTATAGGATTGGCACAGAAGATTAACCCTGTTATTAATATAATAGGTTTCAAAAAGAGTTGAATTCAATACGCATATAAGAATAACAACGGATGTAACCACCGCAGCCATTATGAATGTAAGTTTTACCTTAAGCGAATGAATTTTAAAACGGTTTCCCTTTTTCATTACTGCACCCCTTTCTGAATTAATATTAACAGTACCTGTTTCAAAAAACAATGAATATCACAGAATCTTCATAAAGCATTACAGAAAAAAGCCCGGATAAAACCGGGCTGAACATTATTCTCCAAGATATGCTTTTTTAATTGTATCGTTGTTAATTAAATCGCCGGCTTTTCCCGTTAATGCTATATTACCGGTTTCCAGAACATAGGCACGATCAGAAATGGAAAGTGCCTTTTTGGCATTCTGCTCAACTAAAAGCACCGTTGTTCCGGATTCATTAATGGACTTGATTATCTCAAAAATTTCTGATACCAGTAATGGTGAAAGTCCCATTGATGGTTCATCCATAAGCACAATTTTAGGTTTTGACATTAATGCACGCCCCATGGCAAGCATCTGCTGTTCTCCTCCGGATAATGTACCGGCAAGCTGGTTTTTACGTTCCTCAAGTCTTGGAAATCTCTTGTAAATATTTTGTAAATCCTCTTCAATTCCGGCTTTATCCTTGCGGATAAAAGCACCCATTTTAAGATTTTCAAGAACCGAAAGCTGGGAAAATACACGTCTTCCCTCAGGCACCTGGGAGATTCCCATCTGAACTATTTTATGTGCCGGCATTCTGGTAATGTCAATTCCGTCAAAATATATGCTTCCGGCTGTAACCGGGAGAATTCCGGAAACAGTCTGGAGAGTAGTTGTTTTGCCGGCGCCGTTAGCACCGATTAATGAAATTATTTCTCCTTCATGCACATTAAAGCAAATACCCTTTAATGCCTTAATCACGCCATAATTTACTTCAAGATCCCTTACTTCAAGTAATGCCATATTCTCCTCCTATTCTCCCAGATATGCCTTAATAACCTCAGGATCATTAAGAACATCCGTAGTTTTGCCCTGACAAAGCACGCTTCCGAAGTTGAGCACGGTCAGTTCTTCACATATACTGGATACTAACTTCATATCGTGTTCAATAAGAAGAATTGTCATTTTAAAATGTTCTCTGACAAAAGCTATTGTCTCCACCAGTTCCATTGTCTCATTAGGATTCATTCCTGCTGCCGGTTCGTCCAGAAGAAGGAGCTTCGGATTAGTGGCAAGGGCTCTTGCTATCTCCAGCTTACGCTGTTTTCCGTAAGGAAGATTAGAAGCCAGAGTATCTGCTTCGCCCTCAAGGCCAAATACCTGTAACAGCTCCATTGCAACTTCATTCATCTTACGTTCTTTTTTAAAGTAAACAGGCAGCTTTAAAACGCCTGCAATTGCAGGATACTTATATATATTATGGAGACCGATTTTAACATTATCCAATACAGACATCTTACCAAAAAGTCTTATATTCTGGAATGTTCTGGCAATTCCGTCCTTATTAATCTGAACAACGGATTTGCCGGTAATATTTTCTCCGTCAAGAAGGACCTTACCGGTGTCCGGCTTATACACGCCTGTAAGAAGATTAAACACCGTGGTCTTACCGGCGCCGTTAGGGCCAATAAGTCCGTACAGACTGCCTTCTTCTATTTTAATATTAAAATTATCAACTGCCCTTAATCCTCCAAAGGAAATTCCAAGATTGCTTACTTCAAGCATTGCCATAATTACTGAACCTCCTTCTTTGATTTTTTGAATATCATGCTAAATATATTTTTAAACTTAGCGGTAATGGTTTTACGTATTTCAATACATTTAGGATTCCATGAGAAAATCATCATTGCAATAAGAACCACTGCATATATAATCATTCGGTAATTGCCCAGGAAACGTATTTTCTCAGGAAGTATGGTAAGAATAACCGCTGCTATAACCGAACCGGGAATATTACCCATTCCTCCCAGTACAACCATTACCAGTACGTTAATGGATGTATTGAAATCGAATTTGGTGGACTGAAGTGTGCCCATGCTTCCTGCATATAAAACACCTGCTATACCTGCTATGGCAGATGATATGGTAAAGGCTAACAGTCTGTATGAAGGTATATTGATTCCCACGGTTTCTGCCGCAATTTTATTATCTCTTACTGCTTTAATTGCTCGTCCGGATCTGGAATCAGACAAATTCAGTACAATCACTACCGTAATTATTACAAGAATAATTCCCATGGTAAAAGTAGCCGCCCTGGGGATTCCGGAAATACCCTGAGGACCTTTTACAATAATACTGTCAGGGCTGATTCCTCTGTCCATTAATTCTGTCGTACTGACAAGGGAAAAATGGAAGCTTCCGTTTTCAAATGCAATGAAAACAGTGCTTAATACACTTTTAATAATCTCGCCAAAGGCAAGTGTAACTATGGCAAGATAATCTCCCTGCAATCTTAATACCGCCGAACCTATAAGGAGTCCGAATACCGCAGCGAAGAAAGCTCCTACTATCATTCCCAGTACAAATCTTAATATATCATTTTCAATGGTGTTTTCAGCAAGTTTAATAAATATACAGCCGGTAAAAGCTCCTACATACATAAATCCCGCATGGCCAAGACTTAATTCTCCCAGCAGTCCTACCACCAGATTAAGGGAAACTGCCATCATTGCCCATACACAAATTCTGGGAAGCATACCGGTCATAACACTGGAGAGTGAACCGGAATTAGACAGCAGGGACATAATAATATAAGCGATAATAATTACTCCAACCGTAATCAGTGTAGTAAGTGTAGTTTTTTTCAAACGTAATTTCTTCATACCATCCACCTACACTTTCTCTTTAATCTTTTTGCCAAATAAACCGGTAGGCTTAAAGATAAGCGAAATAATAAGAATTGCAAAAACTATGGCATTGGAAAGCTGGGTAGAAATATATGCGCCACCCAGTATCTCCACCAGTCCAAGGATAATACCGCCTATCATGGCTCCGGGGATGGAACCTATTCCACCGAAAACCGCTGCCACGAAAGCTTTAATACCCGGCATTGAACCGGATGTGGGTACAAGGCTCGGATATGCATTAAACATAAGCAGACTTGCAATGGCCGCCAATGCAGAACCGATGGCAAATGTAATTGAAATGGTTCTGTTGACATTAACTCCCATAAGTCTGGCAGCATCCTTATCCTCCGAAACCGCCACCATGGCACGTCCTGTTTTGGTTTTCTTAATAAACAGGCTCAGTCCCACAACTATAATAATACTTGTTCCTATCATGATTAATGTTGAAACAGGAACCTTCAATTCACCGCCCATAAGTGACACATTGCCGAAATTCAAAATAGGCTGGAACATCTTAGGATTGGATGAAAAAATAAGCTGTACAACATTCTGTAAAAGGTAACTTACTCCGATTGCGGTTATAAGAACTGCAAGGGAGGTGGCACTTCGAAGAGGTTTATATGCGACTTTTTCAATGACTACGCCAAGGACGGTACAAAATACCATTGCGATAAGAAGCGCCAGGAAAGGATTAAGGTTAAGACTGTACATAGATACAAAAATAACATACCCTCCTACCATAATTACATCACCATGGGCAAAGTTCAACATCTTGGCTATACCGTATACCATTGTATATCCAAGGGCAATAATCGCATAAACACTTCCCAGACTTATGCCATTAATAACATAAGATAAAAAACTACTCATAAACACACCTCATCAATTATAGTCAGGGGACCAAATCTGTAACAAAGACAGAGAGACTCCACAGAGCCTCTCTGCCCAATAAATTTAATGATAATTATTCAGCGGAAACATATGCAGCGTCTTTGATTACTACTGCCTTTGGAGCTTTATTAACTTCTCCTGTTGCTGACCATGTCATACCTTCACCGGTAATACCGTCAACGGTAATCTTAGGCATACTCTCTGATAATGCTGTACCAAGTTCTGAAATGCTCTGCTTGGGGGTAGCATTTGCATTTTCAATAGCTGCTTTAATAATGTAAATTGCATCATAAGCATCTGCTGCAAACTGGTTAGGAACTTCATTGAATTTCTCTTTATATGTCTTTACAAAATTAGCTGTCTTCTCATCTGTTGAATCTGCTGAGAAAGGAGTTAAAAGCATTGCGCCTTCAGCAAGCTTCTGGTCAAATCCTTTAACAGTTAAAATTCCGTCAAGACCATCACATGAAAATATGGTTGCATCAAAACCGATTTCATCAGCCTCTGTAAGAATCATGGATGCTTCTGTGTAATAAATAGGAAGGAAGAGTAAATCTGCTCCTGAATCCTTGCATGCCTGAACCTGTACAGAGAAATCAGTCTTGGTATCCTTGGTAAAATACTGTGTCTCAACTATTTCAAAATTCTGATTCTTAGCTTCTGCTGCAAATTTCTCATAGATACCTGATGAATAGATATCTGAGCTGTCATAAATAATGGCAACTTTCTCTGCCAGCTTATGCTCTCCGATATATTTTGCTGAAGCTATGCCCTGGTTAGGATCTGTAAAACATACCTGGAATACATTATCTCCTTCAATAAGGTTCTGTGCTGATGCAGAAGGTGTAATCTGGAACATATTGTCATCTCCCGTAAGAGATACAACTGACTCGCAGGCACCTGAAGTAACTGTACCCATAAGTATCTGCATTCCCCAGTCCTTAAGGGTATTGTAAGCATTAATTGCTGACTCTCCGTCTGCCTGATCGTCTTCAAATTTGAATTCGATCTCATATCCGTTAATTCCGCCTGCTGCATTGATTTCATCAACTGCAATCTGAGCACCGTTCTTAACGGCATTTCCGTATACTGCAGCACCGCCTGTCACAGGTCCGATTCCGCCTATGTAGAACTTATCTGCTTTGCTGCCTGACTGTTTTGTGCAGCCTGCAAAAGCAGCAACGGTTAATGTACCGATTGCCAGTAAGGCTGCAACTCTCTTAATCATTTTCATAGTTTTTCCTCCTTTTTGCCCTGAAAAAGGGCGATTGGATAATATTTTTCACTGATATAATGAAAAATATTAATCTCTATGTCACAATATACTACTATTTACAACGATTTTTGTCAACTTTTTTAGATTTTATTTTTTAATAAATGACTTTATATCGAAAGATACATCACACATGAAAAAAATGCAAAGCTCCATAGAAAGGCATAAAAAACAGGTTTAATTTTCACGGGCATTTTCTGTTCAAAAAATTTTCCCAATAATATGCCCGCCGGAATTGCCATAAATGTCATATACCTGAAATCCATACTGCATCCGAAAGGATATCTTAAGTAAAACCACAGTGAACTCAGATAATATATAATAAAAACTGCTGACATGGCAATCTGTTTTCTGTCAGTATTTTTGCGGTTTAATGGTATGACTACTGCTACTGCAGTAAAACAGGACAGGGCCAAAGCAGCAAAAACTAACATAACAGGTATTAATACAGGCACAACATATTTGAATTCACCAAACATTGCGGACTTTAGATAATACACCGGTGCATTATAGTCTGACCACGAATCAGCATATACAGAACTAAAAAGATTAGGCAGATCTATGGAAAAAAGCCTCTGCACAATGGAATTTTTTCCGGTATATATATCACTGTTGACCGATAATTCCAGTACATATCCCAAGGGCTGTCCAAAAAGCAGGTAATTTCTTATACTGTACCACAAACCTATGGGCAGACTGATTAATCCGAATACTGCGTATTTGGGTATAAGCTTTACTGCTTTTTTATTTTTAATTTCTTCATATAATTTATATAAGAAGATACACAGCGTAAATATTGCAAGAACGCCACAGGATATTTTGGTCATTACTCCCAAACCGTATATAAGGGCCAGACATATTGTATTTTTCCATGAGGGCGTCCGGTACCAGTAAAAAGTATACATAAGGGCCAGTACCATAAATAATGAAGCAAGGGCATCCGGATTAACTCTTCCTCCGGTAAGATAAAACGCCGGAAGGAATGCGACGATACATAAAGCAGCTATCTTGCCTTTTTCTTTGAGGCTGCACAATTCACATAAGCTTTCCATAAGAAAAAGTGTTGCGCAGGAGGCAAAACAGGATATTATTTTGGCAGCATCAACCATCATAAACGGCTCACTACACCCAAGAATCCCGTTTACTCCTATGGATACAATACTTCCAAGAATATAGAACAGGGGCTGCTGATAATATTGCAGTATATTGGTATCAGGAAGCCTTCCTTCTTCAATTAACGTAAGAATGTAACCGGCATGACCTCCGGCATCTTTATCAAAGCCCCATAAATCATGACCTCTCACATTACAGGGTGTATACAGCATATATCCTATACGCATAATCAGTCCGGCCAAAATTACTGCTTTAACTATTTCACTGTCTGATGATTTTCCTGTTTTTTTACGGATAAAGTAAATTATCACCAAAGCAGTCAGCATTATTCCCATAATGCACTGAATAAACACCTGATGATTATATCCGTTAAGAAGGCGGGATACAACATATAAAATTACAATAGCAGCAAATAGTGCCGCATATTTACCGATAGTTTTCAGATTAGATAATTTCATAATTCTCCTTCACCACCAATTTATACAAATCTCCAGCTCTTGAACCATTCCAATGCCTGATTAAGATAATCAATGGGCACAGTCATTCCGGATAATACCGGATAGAAAAATATAAACAGTCCCAGTGATATACATGAAATAATTATCATGTATTTTTTGCCTCCGCGACGTATATTATATACTGAATTGCCGATAAGCATTATTAATATAAGGATGTTGGCAAAATAATGATATATAAATACTGTTCTGTGTATAAAAAGCCACGGAACCAGCATAGCTGTATATGCAATACACAGGAACCGGGCTTTACGGTCTTTATGGCATCTCCACAGATAAACATTGTGGAGCAAAGCAACAATACCACCCCACAATATAAGGGGATTACCGAATGTGGCTATGGAACTTACCTTTGTCTTATCTACCACCGTAAGAGCATCCAGCAGAGTACATTTATCTATAATCCATTCATACCATTCCGACGAATAGGGATGTTCAAAAACCGTTGACGAATGATAGGACAGCATCAGTTTTGAATTATCAATGGCTGTTTCTATAAGCCCCTTATCCGTATATACCTGAGTAAACTGAACATATGAAAGAACATATACAACTGCCGGTAAAACTATAAATGACATCACACAAACTGCGGCAAGTTTTCCCAGTTCACCAAACATCTGTCTGTCCGGTTTTCTTCCTTTGTATGAATGAATCAGGAAAACAAAAAATATGATTGCCAGTCCCGCAGCGGCATACATTGCAGTCCACTTTGTGGCAATTCCCAACGCCATGGCAAGTCCGCTAAGGCCCAGATATAGATACTGTTTCCATATCGGAGCATGTTCCCTGTTGCTGTCAATATAGCAATACATAAAATAGAACATAAGCAGAATAAAGAGTCCCACCAATATATCCAGAGTAGCTATTCCTGATAATACAAAATGCATAAATTCCGTGAACATAAGCCCTGTGGTAAAGGCTGCGGCCCCGGTTTTTCTGAACATACGCCATGCAAAAAGATATGTAACAGGTATCATAAGTGTTCCAAATAATGCACACATGAATCTCCATCCGAAGGGATTCATTCCGAATATCTGTATTCCTATTCCGATAATAGTTTTGCCTAATGGAGGATGGGTATTTTCATATATGTCCATGTCATGAACGAATTCATAAGCCGTTCTGGCATGGTATACCTCGTCAAACATTGTTCTGTAATAATATGTGGCATATTCCGGATACTTGTCCTGTTCATCAAAAAGTTCCGGATAATCCGAAGCATTCTCCGGAAGTATAACATTTCCCTCTTTGTCCAGTATTATGATTTCATGCAGATAGGATTCTGACTGCATAAGTTCAATTCCAAGGCTGTTAATGTTTCTGTTCACATCTACATTATTCCAGCAGAAGGCTGATTCCAGAGTATGTTTACTGTCAAACACATCCCATTTTCCCTGGGTGGCATCATATGTGGAGAAAGAATATACACTTTTTCCTTTCACTCCCAGATATATGCTTACACGGGAAACTTCAACATCTTTTCCGAAATAGAGAACTATGTCCTTATTCTCTTCAGCCCCGGTCATGTACCGATAGGTTTCCGGAACATTGGTGCTTCCCAGTCTTGAAAACAAAAGAATGCCATATAAAATGGTCATGCAGGCCATTATAATAAAATCTTTAAGGGCAAATTTCCCATGTCCGGTATGATTTATTTTTGCGGTCTCAATATTTTCGGTCTCCTGCTTTACCATTTTGTGATTGAACTTATCCCGGTATATAATCTTAATACATACCAGTAGTTCTGTTACAAACAGGCATGTACAAGACAGAATAAAAAGTACCGGTGCAGTGTTCCCTGTCTGAAAGCACTGTGCAAGATCCTGTCCAAAATAATCCATTGCAATAGTCAGGAAGAAAGCTCCCGCAGCAGAGGATATATATTCCGGATAAAATTCTGCCAGAGCCATATCCGGATTTTTCTTTTTCAACCATCTGGCAGAAAAATACAACAGTATTACTGCCGCTGCCACAATAAGCATACGCTGATATCCGGCCGATACAATACATAAAATAATGACGGGATTAAGAATGTATATAACACACAGATTTTTAATTCCGGGTAATGACCGGGATCTATACCCCAGCATACATACTCCGTA
>JBJEND010000143.1:0-2214 GCA_051880015.1 Butyrivibrio sp.
GTTCCATTGCCATTAATTTCACTGTTATTATATATATCTCCATCATTAATCAGTGTTCCGTCAACCGTAAGAGGACCATCAACTGTTACATCAGCGTCAGGTTCAACTGTTACAACACAGCCTTCCGGAATTACCACATCACTTATAGTAATATCATTCTGAATTACTATATCATCACTGCCTGATTCCAGAGCCTCATCAAACGTTTCGTAATGTGGATTGCCTTCCTCATCATAGTAACGCACATCATATTCACTCTTTGCCTTCCACTTTGCATGGAGAGTCATATTTTCCTCAACCGTGTCACTATTAAAATTCCATGTTATTAAACAGGAAGGGTCTTTGTACCAGCCTATGAAAATATGAGTCTCGGATGTGGGAATCACAGGTTCAGAAATACATGTACCCGGCACCACATCAGTTATATCCGGAAGTTGTGTTCCCAACCCGTTCATATTAAAGCTTACTGTATACTTTTCTATTGTAAGTTTGGAAACATTACTTACGGCAGCATAATATCTGTCATCTCCGGCAAAGGAGGCTTTAACATAATATACGCCCTTATCAACCGGCGCCAGGCCTTCTGCGGCTGACTGACTGTTATCCGGAGTTGTTGGAATTGTACATTCTTCATCCAGATAATATGTATATACAATTTCTGCTTCAGTAAGATCTACTGCATTGGTGATAACAGCAGCATCTATTTCCCGGGCAGTTCCATCATATCTTGCTGTTTTATCTGTAATGTCAAGGACAGGCGTTGCCTTATCTATATAAATCTTTCTGCTGTTGGTTACAGTCTGATATCCATCCTTTGTGATTGTAAAATACACTGTATAGGTTCCCGGCATTTTATACATTAAACTGTCAAGAGTACATGAAGAGGAGGTCGTTCCGTACTTTATTTCAAAGCCTTCCGAAGGCTCTTCCAATGTAATGGAAATTCCATGCTCCAATCCATCATATTCGCCGGAATAATCCTGTGCTTCATATATCATATTCTTAGCCCAGACCGCGGTAAGAGAAAGTCCGGCATTACCTGTATATATCTGACCGGGCATATAGACCGTTGTTCCATTAGTCCAGCCGTTAAATGTATATCCACTCTTTGTGGGAGCAATATTTGATATGGTAAGATTCTGATTGTATATCTTATACTGCGTCGCCGGAGCCCCGTTTCCTCCGTTGGCATCATATGTAATTTTATAACCTTGAACAACAGAAAAGCTTCTTGAAACAGCTTCTGATTTCTTACTTCCCTTCTGGGCAGTCATTGTAACGGTATATGTGCCTACGGATAAATTACTTAATTTATATGAAAAAGTAGTATCGGGAGCAAAATAATTAGCATTGCCTACTGTGGATGATGAAGTCCATATTGCTGTTCCTGCTGAATTTTTTATCACATAAGAAACCGTAAAATCACTGCTTCCGTCCAATGAATATGATGAATCAATAATCTGAACATTTTCATCAATGCCTTTAATATATTGGTTAGATGAAAGCTTAAAGGTTCCATAGGGTGCAACAGCCGTGGCACTTTCCGAAAGCTGGCATACTGTGCTGGAAGCTGCATTATCAGCATCAGTAACCGTAAGACGCACAAGCCATGTTTCTCCTTCCGATACAGACTCAGGGGCATCGGTAGTCCACTCCGGATTATCCGCAGATAAATTTCTGTATTCAATCACACTTTCTGCAATTCCCGAAGCAATTCCTCCGTCTGCCAGAGATGGCTCTGTACAAAACTCCGGATCGTAGGATTTATTGGCAATGACAATTTTATTATCCGAAATTGTTGCACTAAGCAACGCTATAGGTGCCTGATGAATTCTTATTCTTGCTTTTGGGTAGTTATAGACAGAATCGTAATAAATTTCATAATATCCGCTCTGCATAAATGAAGCATTTTCAAGATTCTGATATGTACTCACATTATTACATGCAGATTCAAAGTCTTCGCTGCTGTAGCCCACGCTCCAGTTTCCGTCATCAAGGCGGGAATTATATGCCTGAAATTGAAAAGTATCTGTATTAAGAAAGGTGTAAACTCCGTCAATTTCCGTTTCCTTACAAATCTTGTTATATATAATATCTGCAATACTTTTAATCTGTTTCTTATATGAATCAGTTGAATAGGGATTACTTCCATAAAGGTCCGTATCATTCATATTAACAAGAGCGCTGTCATTACCAACACCATTGACGAACTGT
>JBJEND010000144.1:0-2212 GCA_051880015.1 Butyrivibrio sp.
CTGCATCAGCAGGGGTTGCTACGCCGCCGGCTGCAAAATTAACAACAGGCAGTCTCTTATTGTCATGAACATACACTACCAGATCATAAGGTACCTGAAGCACCTTTGCCTCCTGGTATAATTCATCTTCTCTCATGGCGGAGATTTTAGCTATCTCACTGTTCATCATACGCATATGGCGCACCGCCTGAACCACATCTCCGGTTCCCGGTTCTCCCTTGGTACGAATCATGGAAGCTCCCTCGCTGATACGTCTTAAGGCTTCCCCCAAATCCTTTGCGCCGCATACAAAAGGAACCTTGAATTTAGTTTTATCAATATGATATACATCATCTGCCGGTGAAAGCACTTCACTTTCATCTATGTAATCAATTTCAATGGCCTCCAGAAGCTGGGCTTCCACAAAATGTCCTATACGGCATTTTGCCATAACCGGAATTGACACTGCATTCTGGATTCCCTTTATCATTTTCGGATCACTCATACGGGATACTCCCCCTGCTGCCCTTATATCTGCCGGAATACGTTCCAGAGCCATAACAGCACAGGCTCCTGCTGCCTCAGCAATTTTTGCCTGTTCCGGGGTGGTAACATCCATGATAACTCCGCCCTTTAACATCTGGGCAAGTTCTTTGTTAAGTTTATATCTTTCTGACATATTTTTACCTCCGTGGTTGTAATTTGTATTGTTTTTCATTATAATTACTTCTGACCATATTAAAATATCCAATTTGAATATATTCAGAAAGGTCAGATAGGAGAAAAAAATAAAATGATAACCTATTCTTTCACCGATTCAGGTTCAGACTGTCTGTATGTACATTTGTATAAAAGCATTAAAAACGACATATTACAGGGAGTTTTAAGGGCAGGAGAAAAGCTCCCCTCCAAGCGTGCTCTTGCAAAAAATCTGAACATAAGCATAATAACCGTAGAAAATGCCTATGCACAGCTTATAGACGAAGGATATGTATACTCTGTTCCCAAAAAAGGATTTTACATAACAGATATCAAAACCGTTTCCATAGATAGTGAGCCGGTTATTTCCGCGGAAAATGTACAGCTCTCCTCCGGTGAATCCCCATACTTTGCAGATTTTACCAGTAATCAGACTAATCCTTCTCATTTTCCCTTTTCCGTATGGGCCAAAATCACAAGAGAACTGCTTAGCTCTAATCAGCCTGAGCTTTTAACCAATCCTCCCTGCGGAGGAATCTTACCCCTCCGGGAGGCCATTGCCGGACATCTTAGAGCGTTCCGGGGTATGACTGTATCTCCGGAACAGATTATTATCGGTGCGGGAACGGAATATCTGTACGGACTTATTCTCCAGCTTCTTGGATTTGACAAACGTTATGCGGTGGAGGATCCCGGATACGGCAAAATTTCCCAGATATATAAAAGCCACAGGGTTTCCTGCAGCTTTGTTTCGATGGATTCTGAAGGGGTTAAAATATCCGATTTGGAAAACCTGAATATTGATGTAGCCCATATTTCCCCATCACACCACTTTCCCACCGGTACGGTTATGCCTATAAGCCGCCGTTATGAACTGCTTGGCTGGGCCGCTAAATCCGATTCCAGGTATATTATAGAAGATGACTACGACAGCGAATACCGTCTGGGCAGCAGGCCCCTTCCCACACTTCAGAGCATAGACGTTCAGGAAAAGGTTATATATATCAATACCTTCACCAAAACTCTTGCCTCCACGGTGCGTATAAGCTATATGGTACTGCCCATGCATCTTGTAAATACATTTTATTCCAAATTGTATTTCTATTCCTGTACCGTTTCCAATTTTGAGCAGTACACTCTGGCCCGGTTTATTTCCGAAGGTTTTTTCGAAAAACATATCAACCGTATGAGAAGCTACTATCACGGCAAGAGGGATTTGATTTTACAGGCAATAGAAAAAAGCCCTCTTTCCTCCTATTCGTCCATATCCGAGGAGTATGCAGGGCTTCACTTTCTTCTTAAACTGAAAACAAACCTTACCGACAGTGAGTTTCTCCGGAAAATGGAACAGTCCGGAATCAAGCTTTCCTCCCTGTCCCAGTATTACCAGTCTCCTCCCCCTTCGGTAGAGCATATTTTTATAATTAATTATTCCTTTGTGGCCGAGGAAAGTATAGAAAAAGCAGTTGAATTAATCTATCAGGCACTTTTATGAAGCTGCTTTATTCTTCCTGCTGCCGCAAATATAATAAAA
>JBJEND010000145.1:0-2175 GCA_051880015.1 Butyrivibrio sp.
TCCTAAGAACGGTGTAAGCCCCATTCAGGAAAAACAGATGATTACCCAGAAGGGAAATAATACATATGTTGTGGGAATCCATGGTAATTTTGACGATGCCCAGACCGGAGTCAAGAATATGTTTGGAGATGAAGAACTTGCAGCTGAGCTTAATGCAGCGGGATTCCAGTTTTCATCAGCTAACTCCATCAATATAGGAAGACTTGTTCCTCAGATTGTTTACTATGTATATGCTTACACAAGGCTTCTGGCAAACGGAGAGATAACAGAAGGTGAGAAGATTAACGTAACAGTTCCCACAGGAAATTTCGGTAATATTCTGGCTGCTTACTATGCTAAAAATATGGGCCTTCCTATTGACAAGCTTATATGTGCTTCCAATGAAAATAAAGTATTATATGATTTCTTTACAACCGGCACATATGACAGAAACAGAGAATTTGTACTTACATCATCTCCGTCAATGGATATTCTCATATCAAGCAATCTGGAGAGACTCATATACAGAATTGCGGGGAATGACGCAGCAGCCAATAAGGCATTGATGGACAGCCTTAAGAGCAAAGGAAGCTACGATATTACCAAAGATATGCAGGATGAACTTAAGGATTTCTACGGCAATTATGCAACTGAGTCTGAGACGGCAGAGGTTATCCGTTCTATTTACGATAATACAGGATATGTAATTGATACACATACTGCAGTAGCTGCACAGGTGTACAGAAAATACCGTAAGGATACCGGTGACGATACCAAAACGGTTATTGCTTCCACTGCAAGTCCGTTTAAGTTCACGAGAAGCGTGATGAATGCCATTGATAAGGATAAATATGATTCAATGTCAGATTTTGAACTGGTGGACGAACTCAGTAAGATTGCCAATGTACCTGTACCGCAGGCAATAGAAGACATTCGTACTGCTCCGGTGCTTCACGACAGAATCTGTGACAAAACAGAAATGAAAGCCACTGTGAAAAATATACTTAATATTAAATAAAACGTCACTTGACCGTCACACTCTCCCCTTAGTATAATCTAAGAGACATGGTGTGACGGTTTTTTTATATGATATATTACGGTGGGAAGGAATGAATATATGAGTAAAATACTGGTAGTGGACGATGAAGAGAAGATTCGTGTTATTATTAGAAAATACGCAGAATTTGAGAATTATGAGGTGGATGAGGCTGCGGATGGGATGGAAGCTCTCACCAAGGTAAGAGCCAACAATTATGATTTGATAATTCTGGACGTTATGATGCCTGAATTGGACGGATTTACTACCTGCCGGGAGATTAGAAAAATTAAGCAGATTCCTATTATAATGCTGTCAGCCCGGGGAGAAGAATATGATAAAATACACGGCTTTGAGCTGGGTATAGATGATTATGTGGTAAAACCATTTTCACCCAGGGAGCTTATGATGCGGGTTAAGGTCGTTATTTCTCGCAATACGGTAGCAGGATCGGGTGCCGGTCCCCATGATGTTTTTACGGCAGAAGGGCTTTCGGTGGATTTTACCGGAAGAATAGTAACCGTTGACGGCAAAAAGGTTAATATGACACCGAAGGAATACGATTTGCTGTTTTATATAGTAAAGAACCGGGGAATTGCTCTTACAAGGGAAAAACTCATAACGGAAGTATGGGGTTATGACTATTACGGAGACGACAGAACTTTGGATACCCATATTAAGCTTTTAAGGAGCAGCCTGGGAGAATACCGTAAATTCCTGGTTACATTAAGAGGCGTGGGGTATCGTTTTGAGACATAATTGACATATCAGAAGCTAAAAACAATGTTGAGGAAGAATTGGACAAAAAGGAGACTGGCAATAGGCCAAAAGCGCCTAAAAATAGTTCGAAAAGAGGTTAATTTAAATGAAAGATTATGCAATCCTTACCAGCAACGGAGAATATTCGATATTTGAATTTAATAATCAGAAAATACGTTTCGCAACATCGGATAGGCTTGAGAAATACACCAAAGTTATAGAGTGGGATAAAGGATATATTGTGGTAATGGCAAAGTATAAGGGACTAGAAGAAGTAGAAGAATATATAGATTTAGTGCCAATATTGGAGATGCTATATTATGATGTTGATGAGTTCCTAAAACCGATTAAGGAGCTTCCTGTATAATTCAAATATAGGGAATTCCAAGAAAGAAGGTTGA
>JBJEND010000146.1:0-10488 GCA_051880015.1 Butyrivibrio sp.
ATATGTTTCCTGTTTTATCGCCTGTATTATTAATTCTGATTTGTCAGTAAGTGAATAATTCATTATCATAGTCTCCTTAATTCTGTTTTTAATTGAATAATATTTGTTTCGATTTCTTTTATTATTTTAATAAAATCCTCATCCGGTTTTCCTGTGGGATCCTCCAGTCCCCAATTATAATCAAAGGTTCTTCCAATGAACGGACATCCCACATTACATCCCATGGATACGGCTATATCCGGCTTGGGAATATCAGAAATCAGTTTCGTATATTGTGTCTGTTCCATATCAATTTCATATAATTGTTTCATAATACGAACAGCATCCTGATTGATTTGATTTTTCACTTCTGTCCCTGCCGAATAACTTTCAAACACATCAAATGCTAAATATTTACCCAGCGCCTCAGCAATTTGGCTTCGACAGGAATTGTGAACACAGATAAATGCTACTTTGGGTTTTCCATATATTTCCTTCGAATGTTTTGAAAAGTAATGTAAATATTCTCCGGCTTCTTCTATACCTTTATCAGAAACAGAATAATGCATCCACTTGCCTTCTTTTCTTCCAACCACAACTCCTGAATCACATAGGATTTTCATGTGATGTGACAATGTGGGCTGGGTAATCTTCATTTCGTCCAGAATACTGCAGGCACACCTTTCGCCATCTCGTAACAAATCCAAAATATGCAATCTGTTCTCATCACAAAATGCCTTAAACATTAAAGCAATTCTTTTATTATCCACAGCATATCACCTCATATTGATGTTTTTCTATATATAGTGTATATGATAAGCCGCTAAGATCTTGCTACCCTAACGGCTATGTAAACTAAAGTCAATTACTGCAACATGGCCTGTAAATCAAGTATTCCATCCCATGTTTCATAATTAATCTCAGTAAATGACTCATACGTATACTTCCTTTTCACACCACTATCTATTTGATACCCTCCAAGTATCGGGTTCGGCTCCAGTCCGTTTTCATATCCACGAATCCAAATATTAAGCCAGTTGTGATATGTGGTTCCGGACCAATCTTTGTTCTTCCAATCAATCTTATTTACATCATCTGTTTGTACAGTCACTTGAGCCATTTTTCCATCCAGGACACCGTTCTTCCAGTAGTAACATATATATAAAACCCAATAATCACCCCACATATCGCCACTTTTTCGTCTTAAAATTCCAAACCCATTTGGTTTTCCATCCACAACCTGTCCGGTGTATAAGCCCGTAACGGACACATACTCCATATCCCTCGGATTTCTCATTGATATTGTCCATGACATATCAGTTACCTCCTGCACAGCCGGCTCCTGGGTCTGCGTTGGTTTCTGGGTCTGCGTTGGTTTCTGGGTCGTTGTCGGCTCCTGGGTCGTTGTCGGCTCCTGGGTCTGCGTTGGTTTCTGGGTCTCCGTTGGTTTCTGGGTCGTTGTCGGCTCCTGGGTTTCTGTTATTACTTCATCTTCCGCCTGCATCGAAGACTGGGATCTGTCATTATCATTCTGTGCCGCACCACCCGAGGAAGGTTTTTTATTGATTCCCGCAAAAATTATGGCAAGGAAAATCACAACCAGCAAAACAACAATGGAAATTGTGATAATAATGATTCTTTTCGTGTTTGTAAAAAATCCTTTTTCTTTCTCATTATCTCCCCACGCCTTGTCAGCTACCGCTACAGTCATTCCCGGTTCCCCATCTGTACTGACCGCCATGGTCTGTCCCGGCCCTTCCACGCTGACCGCCACGGTCTGTCCCAGGCCTTCTTTACTGCCGGATGATACCGCCATGCCCATTACAGTAAGAGGGATATTCTCTGTAGGATGAACAAGCAAAACTGACTTTAACCGGATATTTGCTATATCTTTCTTCAGGTCTATAATAGATTGATAACGGTCTTCCGGCCTTGGTTTTACACATTTCTCAACAATCTTCCACAGCTGTTCATCTACGCCATAATCTGCGGCGCTGCCTATATCCGTATTATCAATACGTTCTGTTGCATCATCCAGTATTTTTCCGGTCAGGGCATAGAAAATAGTTGCTCCCAAAGCATATATATCCGTCCAAGGGCCCTGTTTTCCCCGTCTTTGGTACTGTTCTAACGGAGCAAATCCTTGTTTCAATATAACAGAAAGGCTTTTGCTCTGTTCTGCCATTACCTGACGTGCTGCACCGAAATCAATCAGCTTAATCATCCCCGAATCAAGTATAAAAATATTGTCTGGAGAAATATCACGATGCAGGACATTCATGCTATGGGTAATGAGTAAGGCATCCGTAACAGCATTCAACACCGTTAAGGCCTTTTCTTCTTCCAGCCGGCCTCCATTATTTTTGATATAATGCTTGAGATCTTCTCCATCCAGGTATTCCATGACATAATACACCGTATTATTTTCATAGAAAAACTCATATACACTTACAATGGATGGATTTCCATTAAACTTGGAAACAGTCTTTGCTTCCTCAAAAAAACGATTTGCCCCTGTTTGAAAATTCTCATAATACTGTTGATTTGTAATGCTTAGCTGCGTAGTTCCCGGTTCACGATATACAAGGCCGTTTGGATAATACTCTTTAATCGCAACTATTTTTCCAAGTACGGTATCAAAAGCTTTATATGTAACTCCAAAGCCGCCTTTACCGATTACTTTTCCAATCGCGTACCTTTTCTTAAGCATCGTACCGACAGAAAGCGTACCGAATTCAGCTTTGTATTGAGACTTTTTGTAACCGCAGTATGGACAATTGTCACTCTTACATACAGCAAAGCAGCTGCTGCATATCTTTTTCCCTTGGTAGTTCATAGCACCTTCTCCTAAATACAAAATCATGCCCAGATTGTATAGTATTATATTACTACTTTCAATTTTTCCTGTCTATATCCTTATCTATACATTTTGCTCTTCCTTGCCCCACCTGCTCCCGGTGGCAGGACAAATTCATTTTTTTGCATAGGTGAGGAGCTATTATATGGTCTATATCAGGAATTTTACCCTATATTAGAATCTTGGACTTATATAAGGAAATTCTGCTTACAAGCCCACGAAACTCTGCCTGTGTGAAGCTTGTTCCAATTCCCTGTTTGTGTGAAGCTTGTTCCAGTTTCCTATTTGTCTCCTCTCGTGGGCCTGTACCGGCTTATTTTCTTCTCTGGCCCACGGAAGCCACAGGCCCACGGAAACCGGGACAATTTTTTCATATAGGACCAAGAACATCATCTGGCCGCTATAACGCTTACTAAAAACTCATCCCATAAATTCAATGTAAAAAGTGCTTTATATCAACCATTAAAACTGATATAAAGCACTCTGTTATTTCAACTATTCTATTTCTTAACTCGACCTGAAAATATATTAACCGGCCTAGTTCTCATTCATCTTAGCCAATTTTGCCGCCTGGTCCGCTGCGATACAGGCATCCAGAATTTCCTGAATGTCTCCGTTAAGGATTTTGTCCAGCTTATACAGAGTTAAGCCAATGCGGTGGTCAGTCACACGACCCTGAGGGAAGTTGTAGGTACGAATTTTCTCGGAACGATCTCCCGTACCAATCTGACTTCTTCTGGCATCCGCCTCGGCATCATGGGCCTTCTGGCATTCCATGTCATAGAGCTTGGCGCGAAGCAGGGCAAAAGCCTTTTCCTTATTCTGAATCTGGGATTTCTCCGTCTGACTGTAAATTACAATTCCTGTAGGATAATGGGTCAGACGCACTGCGGAATCCGTGGTATTTACACACTGTCCGCCGTTACCGGAGGCACGCATTACATCGATACGGATATCCTTTTCGTCAATATGAATCTCCACATCCTCTGCCTCAGGCATAACTGCCACTGATGCTGTTGAGGTATGGATTCTTCCGCCGGATTCGGTTTCAGGAACACGCTGTACACGGTGTACTCCGCTTTCGTATTTCAAGACGGAATAGGCACCCTGACCTGTTACCATGAATTCTACTTCCTTCATACCGCCGATTCCGGTCTCATCTGCATTAACCACTTCCACCTTCCATCTTCTGGTCTCTGCATAATGGGTATACATACGGAATAACTCTGCCGCAAAAAGAGCGGCTTCATCTCCACCGGCACCGGCACGAATTTCCACGATAACGTTTTTATCATCATTGGGGTCCTTTGGGAGAAGAAGAATCTTTAATTTATCCTCCAGCAAAACAACACGCTTTTTGGCATCTGCAAGTTCTTCCTTAAGAAGCTCCTTCATCTCCTCATCGCTTTCTTCATCCAGCATCATGAGACTGTCCTCAATGTCCTGATTGGCTCTTTTATAGGCAGTGTAAGTCTCTACCAAAGGAGTAAGCTCATTTTGTTCCTTCATGAGTCTGCGAAACCTGGACTGGTCTGACGTAACGTCAGGGCTTGACAGTTCCGCATTAATATCCTCATACTTTATTAAAATATCTTCTAAATTTTCAAACATCATATCCTCCGTCCACAGACAACCCGGTCCAATCCGGCCAAATCCCGGATAACCTTTATGTCTGTAAAATGATTTTTTTGAAGCAGGGATACCACATCCCCCGCCTGGTCATACCCGATTTCCATCATCAGCAGTCCGCCGTTTTTTAGAAAATCAGGGCCTTTTTCTGCAAGTATTCTATAGAAAAACAGTCCGTCCTTTGTTCCGTCCAAAGCCAGGCGCGGTTCATATTGAAGCACCTCCGGCATAAGTGTATCCACTGTACTGCTCTTAATGTATGGGGGATTGGACACTATCTGGTCATATTTTTTATCTATATCGGAAAACATGTCACTTTCAATAAGTGTCACATTCTCTGCAGCATTCAAAGCTATGTTGGAGCGGGCTACATAAAGGGCATCCCGGGATATATCGGCACAATCCACACGACAGTTTTTCCCAAGCACACCCAGACTTATGCCTATACAGCCGGAACCGGTGCACATATCCAGGATTTCATCACCCGGTTTAATATATTTCAATGCTTCCTCCACCAGAATTTCCGTATCAAATCTTGGAATAAGAACCCTGCTGTCCACATTGAATTCCAGGCCCATGAAATACGCTTTTCCGGTAATATACTGCAAGGGCTTTCGCAGGGCTCTTTGCTTTATCAGGGCATCAAAGGCCTCTGTACATCCGGCATCAGCCTCTTCCATGGCATGAACCAGATATTCTGTACGGCTCATGGAAAAAGCCTGTTCAAAAAGAATCCGGGCATCATTGGAAGCCTCCTCTATTCCGGCAGCAGTCAGCTCATTTATCGCCGCAGCAAGGATTTGTCTGTGATTCATCCTTATTCTCTCCAAAATTCTCCTCTAAATATGCTCTCCAGTCAAAAACAGCTTCAACAGAAGCAATTCCCACTTCAATCATCTTATCATCCGGCTCTCTCGTGGTAAGTTTCTGCATAAGGAGTCCCGGTTTACTTAAGAAATTAATAAAGGGATTGTCATATTTGCCTGCAAGCCTTAAAAACTCATATGAAATTCCCGCAATTACAGGAATCAGCAGAAGTCTTGCCCCTAAGTTTAACCACCGGGAATCAAACCGCACAAGCATAAGTACAACTATTGATATGCACATGATTATAAGAAGGAAGCTGGTTCCGCAACGTTTGTGCTCCTTGGAACTTTTTCTGACATTTTCCACCGTAAGTTCCATGCCATGCTCAATACAGTTAATACATTTATGCTCCGCTCCGTGATACATGTATACACGGCGTATATCCTTCATTAAAGAAATTAAAACTACATATATTATAAAAAATGCCAGCCTGATTAAGCCTTCAAACAAAGTAAGAAGTGTTTTGGATTCCACTAATTTCTGAAGAACAAGATGGGAAATCAAGTAAGGAGCTGCCATAAAAATCACAATCACCAGTACCACTGCAATAAAAATGGTAAGTACGTTAAAAGCCTTATCACTTTTGGCCTGCTCTTCGGGAGTCTTTTTAGGCTTACGCTTTGCGTTATCATCTTCATCCTCGTCCTCATCCTCGTCCTCATAAAAAGAAGAGGAATATGTAAGTGTGGACATTCCCAGAGTAAGTGAATCAATAAAACCTACCACGCCTCTTACAAAAGGAAAGCTGAAAAATTTCGGTCTCTCATCACTGCTTTTGCATTTATCTTTTTTAATTTCGATTTCACCATCAGGCTTACGAACTGCTACGGCATAATTATCTTTATTTTTCATCATTACACCTTCAATTACTGCCTGACCGCCTATTCCAGAGTATTTCATATTACCTCCGTAAAAACCTATAATCGCAAAATGGGTTGAGATGCAAGACCTCAACCCTATCACTTTGCCGCCGAGCACTAATATGCTGAGGGGCGTATTTCTGACATTATATTACTTCTGTGTAACGCCATACTTCTTATTGAACTTATCAACACGTCCACGTGCTGAAGCAGCCTTCTGCTGTCCGGTATAGAACGGATGGCATTTAGAACAGATTTCAACGTGGATATCTTCCTTGGTTGAACCTGTTACGAATTCATTACCACAGTTGCAGACAACCTTTGCCTGATAGTAGTCCGGATGGATTCCTTCTCTCATGATTTCACCTCACTAATATAAAACTCACTATGACATACCCTAAGGTCTCTCGCCATAATAACAATTTTACCAAATTTGCTGTTCAGGCTAACTCTGAAAACAGCTTTTAAATTGTATCACACAATTTTATTAAATGCAATAATTATTTTTCCAAAACTACTCCAAGGGAATTATCCGTAATAAAAGAGTTTATGTTGTACAGGAAAAGCACTTCATTAATATCATTCTTTTTAATTAAATCATAAATATCACCGTTGAAATATCTGGGATCTATAACAATTATCCTGTCGTAATACGGGGTAAGCATGGGCACAAAACAGTTACCGTAGGAGTCCTTAATAATCATAAGGTTTTTTCCCGTTGCTGCGGAAGTTCTTATATCCACCTGTGAGTAATTTCCTCCCATGAACACCTGATATTTATCCTTCTCATTAAGTTTAGAGCTGTCAAAAAGAGAAGCTGTTTTTTTCTTTTCCTGTATGAAGTTTACATAATATGTTCCTTCTGAATTTTCCGGAACACATATCTCTATTACATCATTAACGTTGTTTACTCCGCTGCCGGAAGCGCAGGTTCCCTGAAAGTTGTCCGTAACCGGATAAAAAACATATTTTTCCGGATTGATTCCCATTGCTTTTGCATATTCTTCAAATGCTGCAAATGCCCCTCTTGCCGTCCAGTGATGGTCCGTTTTGTAATACATTCCGATTTTTTTATCGGATTCTATTGCATCAAATACATCTATGATATTTATTGAAGGAGATATCTTATTACCAATGCTCTCTATATATTCCTTCTCATGGGACACTGCCGTATAGGGCAGCTTGTCCTCATATATGCTTTCTGCCGTAGGAACCAGCATCATATTTACGGAAATATCCGAAAGACCGTCTGCGAAGCTGTTAACCACTTCTACAATTCCATCCACTCTGTCCTCATCAAAATCCGATGTTTTCTGAATAAGATAATTATCCTTACCGATGTATATATCATTAATGAGCCTCTGTCCCATTACGCGAAGCACTGCTGTCTTTATGCCAACGCAGGCATCCCTGGCCGGGAACTGATCTGCCATATAGGTTTCAAAACCACTCATAAATTCACCGTTTAAAACAGTTTCCTTCGAAGCAGAAGGAAATTTAGCCAGATACCTGTTTTCACGTTGGGAAAATTCCCTGTCTTTGGCAGCAAGCATCCATATGAAAACTCCGCCTAAGAAGGCAATGGTAATAATCTTTGAGTAATTCTTCTTCATAGCCTGCCCCCCCTAAAATCTGAAATATAAAAACGGATTATAGCTTTCACTGATAAGAAAAGCCACAGATATCACAAATAATATTATGCAGCCTGCCCACTTAACTGCAGCAGGAACTTTTTTAAACATTTTCTTATTGAAAACTGCCGCCAGAAATCCCACTATCAGAAGAATGGCATATCCTGCCAGCCAGAACAGGGAATTGGTATCAATTCCGGCACATCCCACACCGAACATCCTGCCTATATATGCTACAGCATCGGTAATGGAATTACTGAAGAAAAATACCCATCCTATAACTACTATGAAAAATGTTCCGGCCCAGCGAATCGCTTTTGGTATCTTGTCCTGTATTTTACTGAATAAAAATTTCTCAATAATTAAGAGAACTCCGTAATACAGACCCCATGCAACGAAATTCCATGCAGCTCCGTGCCACAGTCCGGTAAGCATCCATACAATAAGAAGATTGATTATCTGTCTTACCCTGCCTTTTCGATTGCCTCCCAGGGGTATATACACATATTCCCGAAACCATGTTCCAAGAGAAATATGCCATCTTCTCCAGAACTCCGTAACAGATAATGAACGGTAAGGGCTGTTAAAATTATCCGGAAAATGAAATCCCAACATTTTGCCTAAACCTATTGCCATATCCGAATAACCCGAAAAATCATTAAATATCTGCAAAGTATATGCAATAGCGCCTATCCATGCACTAAGTGCCGACATATCGGGCATTCCCAATATAGTCTCATGGAGCTTACCTATGCAGTTTGCCAGAATTACCTTCTTGGCAAGACCTTTTACAAATATAAGTATGCCTTCAGAGAAAGCCTTTCCGGTAACCTTTCTCTGAACCAGCTGTTTTTCAATATCCTCATATCTGACAATCGGACCGGCAATAAGCTGGGGAAACATGGTGATATATACAGCAAAAGGAAGTATTTTCTCCTGGGCATGACTTCCTCCCCTGTATACATCCACGATATATGACATTGCCTGAAAAGTATAGAAAGATATACCGATAGGCAGTGCCAGTTCCCTCATATGGACTGACAGCCCTGTTATACGGTTAAAGGAATCCACAAGAAAACCCGCATATTTAAAATATCCCAATATGAGGAGATTAACAACAATTCCAAATACCAACGTGGATTTTTTTCTGTTTTGCTCTATATCCCTGCCTATATAGAAATTAAACAGAATGCTTATTAGCATTAATATAACATACACCGGCTCTCCCCATGCGTAGAAAACCAGACTGGCAATGAGTAGAATCACATTCCTGTAGGTAGTATTTCTGCACAAAAAATACAGCACCAGGGTAACAGGCAAAAAAACAAAAAGAAAAGTTATACTGCTGAATACCATTTTATGCTCCTATTCCGTAATGCACCGGATAAATGCTTCTTCTATTTTCTGTGCATTATTCGATACTGCATACAACACATATTTATCCCTTTGTACCAAAACACTCTGTTCCAATAGTTCATACTGCTCCGGCGCATATGATGCAAAAAGCTTCATAAGCTCCTCCCGCTTGGAGGTAATATGCCGGATTATGGCTTCCCCCTGTGTACTGTCCTCAAGACATACCACAAGCAATGTCTCGCAGTCCATCACCGAATCATGTCCGAAATACGCTACTCCCCGGCATTCATTAACATTAATGTCAAATTCTGCCCTTATCTGCGCAGAAGAGTATTCCTGCATATTGTCAATCTCTGCTTCCTCTCCCACAGCCTCTATAATTGAATCTATATCCGTATCAATATACACTGTCTGCCGGTTAATGAAAATAATAAATGCAACAAGACAGCCCACCGATAAAAATTCCTTTATTTTTAAAAGCATCAGTAAAGCCCCATTTCTTCTACCATATTTCTAATCCACAATAAATACATATTTTTACCGATATGAATACCGTCCTTGCCGTAATAAGCCGCATTATTTAAAAACAGCTCACTGTTTTCATAATATCCCACTCCCATCTCTGTACACATCTGCCTCATTGCGGCATTGTATGCAGGAATTCTGTTAAATCTTGCCTGGGCTTCTATTGCCTGACTAAGTACCGGCGAAAGGCCCACCACAATGATTTTAGTGTAGGGAAGGCGTTCTTTAAGTATTCTTATATCTTCTTTATATGTATTGATAAACTTATTCAAATCATTATCATAGGGGGACATTTCATTTAATCCGTATCTGATAAAAAGATACTCCGGATTGTACCCCACTATGGTGTCAATATTTTCACCCAGATGGGTGGCCAGATTAGCGCCCACATTAGCAATTACGTTATTATCATCAATAACATGGTACGCCGAAAATCCTGACATAACCGAATCCCCCACAAAAAGGGAATTGGAAAAAAGTTCGTTAACCGTTAATTCTCCGTTGTCTAATCGGGATACCGCTGCTGCTGCCTTATTCTTATCCATGGTGTAAGGCATATAGCAAAGCTGATTGGAAGGATGAAACACTTCCGTTGGCGGTTCGGTTGGCGGTTCGGTTGGCTCCGGTGTGGTTTCTTCAGGCTGTACGGGAGCTGTGGGCTCTCCTGTGGTTTCATCAGGTTGTACAGGAGAGGTGGGCTCCGGAGTAGTTACTTCTGTATCTTCGGCTGAATTAATACTGTGTTCAATTTCCTGAACATTCTGCTCATCCAGTCTGGAAAGAT
>JBJEND010000147.1:0-10462 GCA_051880015.1 Butyrivibrio sp.
TATACTCCGGTTTTCCAACATCTCCCAAGCAAATAAATGTATCATTTTTCATTACTTTTCCATTAATAATGGAAAGCAGTTCCTGTGGCTAATCCAATCCGGGCTCATAAATTTGCAATCCTCATCATCAAAATGCAGGTCAGATAATATGTAAACAGAACCGCCATCCGACCAGTGGTGGAATGGTTCGTATAGTGTTGGTATCATAATCTATTTTCCTCCTCTGTCTCGCGCAATGCATTCGCATTTCCATTGCTGGTATTTTTCCTCGCTTTTTTTAATAGTTTCTTCAAAACCTGGATCACATTCACCAATTACCGTCATCTCTCCTTCTAACTCATATCCCCTTGCTTCAAAGAAATTTTCTTTTATATGGCAGTACCAGATTGATGGTTCTGCAAATTTCCCTGCTATTGAAAATAGTTTATTTTCTTCATCAAAGAACCATGTGTTTGAGAAATTTTCTTCTTCATATTCCTCCGGAAAACAACTTTTTGAGAATTGTATATACTCCTTGATAAGCTCTTCATCCGCTTGTGGTTTAATCGATATATTTCCTGTCCCTATCATCCATACACCCATTTTATTTCCTCCTACATCCTTTTTATTGTCTCTGTTTGCTTTTTCTGGTCATTAGAATTCACTTACTTTCTTTTTCAAACTTGAGGTGCCAAATTGGAACCTCAAGTTGGCATATACAATTTAACGCCATCCTGATTATCATCTCTTTATCCTCATCTCCGGATTTTTCTATCATAAGGATAAGCGCAACCAATAAGGTATCACTGATTCTTTTTTCTCCGTCAACATACAGCGCATTGTTCCACTCCAAAAACAGCAAGAATTTTATTGCTGCCATTTGCTTATTGCAGTCATACCAAACCGGATTCTTTATCATTCGTTATATTCTTCAATGGTAAAACTATATACTTTATCTTTATCATCTTCGGGAAATTTTATATATACGGCAATGGTTCCGTCACTCCGGATGTATGCAGGTACTCCTTCAGGTGATTCATAAGACCAGTATTTCTCAACGTCGTCCTGTTCTTCTGCTTCCACCCATCCAAGCTGCTTTAAATAAGAAATATTATTGCCCACCGGATCATCAACAGTCATTTTAGTGTCCTGCATTCCTACAAAAAATTCATCCTGCATTAATGCATCCTGATTATTATATAAAGCAAAATCCTTACCGTAAAATCCCAGATAGTCTGCAATTCTGTAGGCATAAAAATTCCTGTAATACTGTCCTTCCATGGATGTGCTTGTACTTGTCATATAATGGATTTTTCCGTATTTGTATACCCAGTAATATGCTTCATTGGCGCTGTCCCAGCCAAATTCTATGCCATTGTATTTAAAGGCCGTACCAAAGTTATCTTTTATCCAGGCATTTTTAGCCTTCATTACCTCACTGTCTATGGATTGACAGTTAGAATATGTCACTCCGTTTTCATCTGTATAAAATATTTTATCATATGTACCCTTATCTATTTCAAGTAACTGTTCCAATGTAGGTTTATTCTGCGTAATTCCCCCATTATTATCGGGTACATCTTCAGTTACCACCCCAACGGAAAACCAGGATTTTTCATCCCAGTTAATTTCCTCAGCGTTGCCCGCTCCAATCACCTGTTCCAAAACTGCAACCCAGTCCACATTCTGATAATCACGCTCTGCCACGACACTTGTCTCTATTTCCGGTTCGGTGAAACTATCTTCCGGTTCCGTTTCTGCCTCTGTTTCCGGTTCCGTTTCTGCCTCTGTTTCCGGCTCTTTCTCTGTTTTGGGTGACTGAGTTTCCTGTTCTGTTTCATCATTTAAAGCTACAATATCGGTATCTGTTTTATTATTATCAGTGCGGCAAAAAACACTAACTATTACTCCGATGATAATTGCAGTCAATAATGCTGATGTAATAATTATTATTTTTCTCTTGTTTTTCTTCATAGGACGACTCCCTTTATAATGTGTTTTTTAATTGCTTATACTCTATAGAGTGTCCGTGGCGGAAAAAGGTTGCACTTAATTATTTATTTTTTTAATTATTATATCCAGCGCCTCCCGGGGCCCGGATGCATTCTTCACTGCCGTTTCCATAGGGCAGAAGCCTGTACCGCTTCGGTTAATTATGGCATCGGTAAGCTGTCCGTATTCTGTTTTGATTCCGTATTCCTGCAAAAGATTAAAGGCAGGCCTGCTGATAACTCCCGCATATAAACAGGAGGGCTCCAGAATAACATATATATATGCCGCCGCGAGGCCCACTACCTTATCCGCTGCAGCAAAGTTTTTCATTCTTCCCCCGGTATCCATATATTCTAAAAGGGGCTTGACGCCCCTTTCAGTACTTGTATGTACTTTTCCGTCTTTTACAAATACACAGGTGTATTCTCCACCACCCAGCATTACCTTTGCTTTT
Source organism: Butyrivibrio sp. (assembly GCA_051880015.1). Taxonomy (GTDB): domain Bacteria; phylum Bacillota; class Clostridia; order Lachnospirales; family Lachnospiraceae; genus Eshraghiella. The sequence continues at coordinate 2,426 of JBJEND010000147.1, forward strand.
TCCCAATCCGTCATTGTCTTTTACCGCCTATAAGTCTCATAACTGCCGGGATTATAAGGAGCTGAAGCAGTATTCCCGGAAGCCCTGTAATAATGGAAGAAATAATAATTGAAGGTGAAACATTAGTGCTTTTTATTATGTAAAAAGCCATAATAATGCATATTGCCTTTGCCACCCTTCCGGATATCTGGCATACAAAAGTTTTGGCAAAAATATTCATTGAGCATCTGCCCAGGATTCCGGCGCTTAATCCATATGCTCCAATCTCCGCAATTATAAACGGAAGCATGTGAATTAACGGCATTCCCGTAATAAGATAGCTTACAATGGGTGCCAGAATTCCTGCAATAATACCGGCCCATGGTCCCATCAGCAATCCGAATACCATAATGGGAAGGTGCATGGGCAAAAAGATTTCCCCCAGCGCAGTATCCACATTAAGTGCCCTTCCGCATAAATGTAATAGCTGTGGCAGTAATACTGCCGCAATGACAGCTCCTGCTGCTGCCAGGGTTTTTGTCTTAAGAGTAATATTCTGCAAGGTATTAACCTGCGTTCTGCTATTCATAAAATCATCCTCCATAAATCAGTTTTATATTTATTGACAGCAAATTTCCCATATGATACCATTAAAAAATATCAGGATTAAATATAATCCATTATAAAAACATTAAAGAGGTAAAGCCATGAATGGAAATTTGAGAATCAAATGCACGCAGTGCGGCAATGTATACGACATTAACGGAGCTACTCCATGTCCAAAATGTAACACTGTAATGTCACCCTTCCCCGGCACTGTACAGGTATACCGTATGGGCAGCCCAATCGGTGTTGCAGCCGGCTACGGAGTATATATTAACGGACATCCTTTTGGACATATAGCCAATACCGAGACCGTTACCTACTCTCTTCCCTTTGGTACATATACTTTCCATATGACCTGCGGAATGACAAGAAAATGCACTGATTTAACAGTAAATCTTACCCCTGAAACACCTGTAGGTTATTTAAAGGCTCATATTAAACCGGGATTCTGGGCCAATTCAATAGTAATTGAACCCTCCAATCCTGCAGAAATGCCACAGAACTAATCCTAAAGCACCGGGAAATTTCATACTTCCCGGTGCTTCTTGTATAATATTTATTTATATTTCTTATTGGTGTAGAAATACTGTTCTTTGATGAGAATCTGTTCCTTGGTAAGCAGGCACTGACGGATTTTATCTTCTATTTTAATAAATTCTTCAACCAAATCAGGATCAAAGCTTTCACCCTTATTGGCAGCTATAAGTGCCATGGATTTCTCATGGGAATAAGGAGACTTGTAAGGACGCTTTGAGGTAAGTGCATCATACACGTCTACAATGCTCATTATTCTGGCTACAAGAGGGATTTCCTCCCCCTTAAGGCCCAGCGGATAACCTGTACCATCCCACTTTTCGTGATGAAATCTGGCTATCTGCTCTGCGATTTCGCCGAATTCCTTATCCGTTATTCTCTCCCTGATAAATTCGAATATGTCTCCGCCTATGACAGCATGCTGTTTCATCTTCTCAAATTCTATGGGATTAAGAGAGCAGGCTTTCTGCAGTACGGCATCCTCAATGGCGATTTTGCCCACATCATGTAACGGCGCTGCCCGTTCAGCCTTTTTGACTACGGACTGGGTAAGAGCTTCTCTGTATTGGGGAAGCCCCATTAAATGTTCAATAAAAGTCTTAAAATATATGGCAGTATTCTTAAGATGACCTCCCGTTACACCGTCTCTGGACTCTACCAGTCCGGCAAAGCTTACGGTTATAAGGTCATACATCTGTTCCATTTCTGCTATTTTGTCAGTAACCTTCTCCTCCAGAGTATGCTCATATTCCGCAAGGGCAATCTGGGTCTCTATCCTCTTCTTCATTACAGTGGGAACAAAGGGCTTAATTATATAATCCGCTATACCGCAGTTAAATCCCTCTACCTCTGCCTCCGGTGAAGAATCTGCCGTAAGGAAAATTACCGGAACTTTCTTAAGACGGTTATTCCTCTTAATGAGCTTAAGCATCTCAAAGCCGTCCATATCAGGCATGACAATATCCAGCAAAATTAAATCCGGTACAATTCTCTCCAGTATATCAAACCCCTCTGCTGCAGAATGAGCCTCAAACAGGTCGTAGGTATCCTCAAGAACCTCTCTCGCTATTTTATGGTTCAATTCCACATCATCAACCATTAAAATAATTCGATTATTCATAATGCGCCTTCCACAATCCATATATAAAATACACCCTTAAACCTATATATGATTTTACCAAAAAAAAGCAAATAATACAATGAAATAATGAATTATTTAAGTCTGTCCGCCATTGTATAGAACCTGTAATATATTCCCTCCGCTTTCATCAGTTCCTCATGGTTTCCCTCTTCCTTTATTCCCTCCTCCGTCAATACAACAATTCTGTCCGAATTTTTAATACTGGACAGGCGGTGGGCTATGGTAATGGTGGTACGGCCTTCCGACAGTCTGTTAAGGGAGACGGCTACTTCAAATTCGCTTTCATTATCCAACGCCGATGTGGCTTCATCTAATATAATAATTGGAGGATTTTTAAGGAATACCCTTGCAATGCTTATTCTCTGCTTCTGTCCTCCGGAAAGCTTTACTCCCCGTTCTCCCACATAGGTATCATATCCATCCTTAAGTTCCATAATAAAATTGTGGGCGCCGGCCCTTTTGGCTGCTTCTATTGCTTCTTCCCTGGAAGCCTTTGGATTGCCATACAAAATATTTTCTATAACTGTTCCGGAAAAAAGATATACATCCTGCTGTACAATGCCTATATTTTGTCTCAGGCTTTTAAGGGTAATCTTTCGTATATCCTTTCCGTCTATCAGTATTCTGCCGGAATTTATTTCGTAAAATCTCGGTATGAGATTACACAGTGTGGTTTTACCTCCTCCGGAAGGCCCCACTACAGCCAGTTTTTCCCCTGCTTTAACTTTAAGATTCAAATCGGTAAACACTATATTATGATCATCCGGGTACTCAAAAGAAACATTTTCAAATATAATTTCTCCCTTCGGAGCCGTCATATCCCGGGCATCCTCGCTGTCAAAAATTTCTATATCAGCATCCATTATCTGTAAAAATCTTTCAATACCGGTCATTCCCCTTTGAAACTGTTCGGCAAATTCAATAATTCTTCTTATGGTAGCTATAAGGGTAGTAACATACATTACATATGCCACCAGATCCCCGGGGGATATCAGTCCCTTTATAAGAAATATTCCTCCTGCAATCATTACGGTAAGATACATTAGTCCGTCAAAAGCTCTCGTCGCCGTCTGGAAGGTGGCCATGTATTTATAGGTTTCTTTCTTAATACCATAGAATTTTGCATTGCCTTCTTCAAATTTTGCCTCTTCCATATCTTCATTGGTAAAAGCCTTAACCACCTTCTGTCCCAAAAGGCTGTCCTCTATACGGGCATTCAGCTCACCTATCTGAACTCTCTGTTTTGCAAAGGCATTTCTGCTTCTGCGGTTAAGCTTTATACACACAAAAGCCATTACAGGTACTATAAGAAACACCATTATTGTAAGAGGTACATTTACCGTAAGAAGGATTATAAAAGCTGCTACCGCCTTAATTCCGGCAATAAAAAATTCCTCAGGGCAATGATGAGCAAACTCCGTCACGTCAAAAAGGTCATTGGTGATTCGCCCCATAATCTGTCCCACTTTGGTATTATTGTAATATCCGTCGGATAGTCTCTGCAGATGAGCATACGCCTCCCGGCGCATATCTGTTTCAATTCCGGCCCCCATTACATGTCCCATATCTGCCATATAGTAATTAGCCATGCAGTCAATACAACGCAGAGCCAGATATATAAGGCCCAGCTTTCCCACCGTTTCCACTGTCAGTGCTGCCAGATTATTAAGTCCCATATCTGTAAGATATCTTATTATCATAGGGAATACCAGTTCGCACAGTGTTGTCATGGCAGCACAGAACAAATCCATGAACATTACGCCCTTATATTTCCTGTAATACGGAATAAACCTTTTCAATAATGTGCCGGTTGCATACTCTTCCTTCATTCAAATCACCCTGTCCGATATTTTATGACTGGTATTTTAGCACAATTATATAAAAATAAGCAAGCCGGCAGATACCTCTGCCGGCTCTTTTCCAATTCTATTCAATTTCCGTTACAACTCCCATAAAAATCGGTATGTTTGTCAGGTCATCCATAATTACATATACAAAAGGACGGTCCAGATATACAGTTTTGATTTCTTCCTCAATCATTGCACTGCCACATTTCATCTCAACAATCGTTGCTGCTCCGGCCTTAGTACCTTTATCATCTACCTGAATAAAGGTTTTATGAACCACATCCCCTATATAGGCAGGGGTTTCATCAGTCATAAGGGAAAAGTCCGCTTTTTCCGGTGTAAAGGCATCTGAAAGTCCCATTTCCGAAAGAGTTTCCTTTAAAGAAGTTCCGTAGTCATAGGAAAACTTAGGTATCATAGTATATACCGTACATTCCTGTGAATTATTTAACAGCTCCAGATATTTGTCTCCCGTAAATTCCTGTATATATTCTTCTACGGATATATTTTCATTGGGAAGAAGTGCTGCAAAGCTGTATCCGTTTTTATATTTTTTAATAAATCCGGATGCTTTTTCATCCTCCAGATAAACCGTCTCGCTGCCAAACATCCCATCTACTGTCTGCCGGCTTCCATCAGTCGTGGTAAATTCCGTATCCCTTATCTGATGTGTCTCATACACGGTTTCCCATTCAGCTTCAAAGGCAACAGCATTTATTATAAACATAAATGTATCTGATTCGATATCCCCATCAAGAATTTTGCCAATCATGCCATCCGTATTATTTTTAACCCACTTATTTATATCAGATACAGTAGTTTTATCAAATTGGGATTTAAATACGGCTGCATTGTAATAATCTGCATTCCTTTCGAGGAAATCGTTTTTTACCGGAAAATCTTTTTTTATCCATAAAGAATTGGCTATATTAATATGAGCCTCATCGGTATCCTTAAGCCCGCCTACATACGCTTTATAATTTCTGTTAAGCTCATCTATGTCTGCTCCCAGCAGATTTTCAAACTGTGCTTCGGTATTTCCTGCTGCTCCGTTTCCTGTCATACCCAGTGCCAGCATCACGGAAACCGGGGATACAAGGGTATTATTTCCTTCTGAAAAACATTTTTTAAAAAGTTCTACTGAAAAATCAGAGGAATTCTTTATAAAATCTTCACTGCATGCTCCAAAAGCCCTTTCGGATTCCCTTTTTATTGTAATCTCTTCTGATTGGTATTTTTCACTGAAAGCTGATAAAGTGCATCCCGTCATTCCCAAAGCCATGGAACATGACAGTAATACAGATATAAATTTCTTAATCATTATTTTCCTGGTCTCCTTTTCTTATTATATCCTCCACAAGTTCTGAAAACTCTTTTTCTTTTTCTCTGGAAAATTCCTGCCACTCACCATTTTCCCATTTCAGCCTGTTCCCGGTAACGGTTAATCTGTATATGTCCTGTCCGCATTTTACTTCAGCCACATATATGCTCTCCCCATTATTACAATCCCACATCAGAACATCATTAAGTTCAACCGACATTATCCAGCCTATAAAGGCGTTTCTGTTATCATCATCCAGAGTTATGCCGGAATCCGTCCCTCCGATTTCCGTGGATCCGGTATAAAAACAAATTTCCGTAATCCCGCTTTCCGGAATCATGGCTCCGGAATCAGAAAGATTGCTTTCGGTGGCTTGCTCCGGCATAATTTCAGTCTTCCCGCATTCGTCTGACATGGCATATCCCGCATTCGTTCCGGAAAACTTCACAGAGTCACTTCCGTTATTAACTAATCCGCTCAATTTAGTGAATACAAGGGCGCAGCAGGCAGCACATACAATTCCTCCCCCAATGGCTGTTGCTTTTACAAAAGTTCTGCGTTTCTTTTGTATCACGGCTTTTTTATATTCAGCCAGTTCTTTAACTCTTGTTTCAAATTCTATCTTATTCCTCATATTTAAAACCTCCCTTTTCAAGAATTACACGAAGTGCATTTTTTCCCCTGTAAGCAAGATTGGTAATCTGCTTTACGTTTTTGTGCATTACTTTACCGGCTTCTGCATAACTCATCTCTTCAAAATAAATTAAATGCAGTACCGTGCGGTAATCCTCCGGTAATTCTGAAAGAGCATTATGAAGTATCTTTTTCTGTTCCTCCTTAATAACTTCCTCCTCAAAGGAAGCGTACTCCATGCTTTTTACCGGTGCCTCCTCTATGGGCACCATGGCGAACTTTACGGCACGCCTCACATAGCTCACCGTTTTATGATGGGCTATTGTAAAAATATAGGTTTTAAGGGATACAGAAAAATCGTACCTTCCGGGATGAACCAAAAGCTCCGAAAATGAATCCGCCGCCAGCTCCTCTGCCACGCTCAAATTATTCACTGTGCGGTTAATAAAAAAAATCAGGCTGTCTCTGTACATGTCAAGTATTTCTGAAAAAGCATTTTCATCGCCTTCCAGGAAATGATGGTAGCTACTTGCGCCATTATCCATATTAGGTCCTCCGTTGGGTCTGATATTCTCATGCTCACTAATTATTCGAATGAGCATGAAAAAACTCTCACATTTATATCACTGTTTTCTCCAAAAAAATAATTCTTTACCTGTTTTATCGTTTTCACAAATAAGTTCAACTCCGCCGCCTTCAAATATACTTACATAATATTGGTTTTCCAACGCATCAGTTATTATTAAATCCAAATCGTTATATTCGCCTGTTTCTGCCTGAAAATCCTTAATTTTCTCAACGCCAACGCATCCCATCTGCAAAGCCGTATATGTATTCTCCGTTTCATCTCCCCAATATTCGTTGAACAAATCCGACAATATTTTGCTGTTATATTCTATTGTCTCTTTATCAGAGGAAAATGCTCCTGGTATTTTATTCAACATTGGAATACTGTTCCAATAATATGAGTCCTCTCTATCATAATCCCCTAATACAAAAGAAAAAACTCCCGTATTATCCAATTTGGTATCTTCCCGCGGCAAATATAATACTGTTAGATTGTAAGACTGATTACCGGTATACACATTATAATCCATATAAATTGCACTGCGGTTTTCCTCATATATCAGTTCCTCAATGGTTTTCCATCTGTATTCCTCAGTTTTGACTATTTCTCCGTCCAGCATATCAAATACATACTGAATTTCTTCATCAAGGTGTTTTGTATCCTGCAATGCCACACCGGTTAATACGGATTTTATTTTGCCGGCATCACCACTGTTAAGGGCCTCCACTATCGTTTCTACGCTTTTACGGGCTGATTCTATTTCTTTCTCCGTGCACTCTGCATACACATCATTCAAATAGTAATAATCTGACAGAGAGGTTGTCTCCTCATCCGCTGTAGTTATTGTTTCTATTGAAGCCGTTGTATCCGCATGATTACAGGCTGATAAGAATACGGATAAAGTACATATTACTAATATAAATTTGGTTATTGCCTTTTTAGTCATTATGACCAACTCCCTTCGTATACAGGGACTCTATCTTTTAGTTCCTTTGTTTGTCCCGCAAAGTTATGCTTGACCGTAACTATATGCTCATTTTTACGGACATATTTTGACCTTTCAGAAATATAACCGTAATTATACGCCCTTTCCTACGGACATATTTTGACTTCTCAAAAATATAACCGTAATTATACGCCCTTTCCTACGGACATATTTTGACTTCTCAAAAATATAACCGTAATTATACGCCCTTTCCTACGGACATATTTTGTCCTTTCAAAAATATAACCGTAATTATACGCCCTTTTCTACGGACATATTTTTGACTTCTCAAAATATAACCGTAATTATACGCCCTTTCCTACGGACATATTTTTGACTTCTCAAAAATATAACCGTAACCGGCTCTTCAGGTTACTGTTTTCTGCCCTGATTTGTGTTTCCGCTTGTGCTTTCTGGTTGTTA
>JBJEND010000148.1:0-10460 GCA_051880015.1 Butyrivibrio sp.
GCAGGAGCCATATATAAGTATGAAATCAGAATGAAGGGTACTGCCCTTGTGTTAAAGTCAGACCCTTATGGATTTAGCATGGAACTCAGACCGAATACGGCTTCCATAGTATATGATGGCGACAGCTTTCAATGGAGTGATGGTAAATGGCTTGATACCAGAGATAAGGACAAGTACAAGAAACAGCCGTTTTCTGTTTATGAGGTTCATCCGGGCTCATTTAAGACTCCTGATGACGGCAGGGAGTTTTACAATTACAGAGAGCTGGCTCCTTATCTTATTGAACATGTTAAGGAAATGGGATTTACCCATGTGGAGCTTATGCCGGTAATGGAACACCCCTTTGATGGTTCATGGGGATATCAGGTAATGGGATATTTTGCTCCTACATCCAGATACGGAAGTCCGGATGATTTTAAATATTTTATGAACGAGTTACATAACGCAGGAATAGGAGTAATTCTTGACTGGGTACCTGCCCATTTTCCTAAGGATGCATCCGGGCTTGCAAAATTTGACGGTACATGCCTTTATGAACATTACGATAAGAGAAAGGGAGAACATCCGGAATGGGGCACTCTGATTTTTAATTACGGAAGACCGGAAGTTGCTAATTTCCTTATGTCAAGTGCGGTATTCTGGGCCAATGAATACCATGCAGACGGAATCCGTATGGATGCAGTGGCATCCATGCTTTACCTGGATTATGGCAAGAAACAGGGAGAGTGGGTTCCTAATTTCTACGGGGGACATGAGAATCTGGAAGCAGTTGATTTCCTTAAGAAGATGAATACCACATTCAATAAGAAATGTGGTTCGTCAATGCTTATTGCAGAGGAATCAACGGCATGGCCAAAGGTAACCGGAGATGTTAAAAATGATTCTCTTGGTTTTGATTATAAATGGAATATGGGCTGGATGAATGACTTCCTGGATTTTATGTCCTGTGATCCTTTGTTCCGTAAGGGAAGATACAATGAGCTTACATTTAGTATGATATATGCTTACAGTGAAGATTTCATACTTACCCTTTCCCATGATGAAGTAGTACACGGAAAATGTTCCATGCTGAATAAGATGCCGGGTGCAACCAAGGCAGAGAAGATGGCTAATTTAAGGGCTGCATATACTTTTATGTACACACATCCCGGTAAAAAGCTTCTCTTTATGGGACAGGAATTCGGTATGGAGAATGAGTGGTGGGAAGCCAGACAGATTGACTGGGAACTTACCCAAAATGAAGAGAACAGACAGCTAATGGATTTTGTAAAGGATTTGAATGCCCTTTATAAGAAAGAACCGGCACTTCATGAGCTGGATTTCAATCCTGAAGGCTTTGAGTGGATTAATAATATTTCCGCCGATGAATGCGTAACCGTATATGTAAGAAAGGCTTCTAACGGTGATGAACTGGTAGTTGTATCCAACTTTACCCCTGTTGAGAGGGCTCATTATAAAATCGGTGTACCTCATATGGGCAAATATAAAGAAATATTTAACAGTAATGATATTAAGTACGGCGGTGACGGAAGAGTTAATAAGCGGGTTATTTCATCCAAAAAGGATGAATGTGACGGAAGAGATGATTCCATCAGACTGCTTCTGCCATCAATGGGAGTTTCGATTTTAAGATATACAGCAGCAGATACCGCACCTAAGCCTCGCACCAAGGCAGTGAAAACGCCTGCAAAGCCGGCATCTGTCCCGAAGAAAAAGGTAAAATAGGAGGATTTAACAAATGATTCTGGCAGCAAATATTTTTGATTCTGATTCATTCAGAAAAGTCATGGATGTAATTATTAACTGGTGTATGTCAGTAGGCAAAAATATATTAATTGCCCTGCTTGTGCTTTTTGTAGGTACCAAGGTTATTAAGTGGGCTCTTAGGCTTATTGAAAAATCCCTGTCTAAAAGCAAAATAGAGCCGATTGTATTAAAATTTCTTCTGTCCCTGATTAAATTTATACTGTATGCACTTATTATTATAATAATTGTAGGAATACTGGGAATCCCCACATCCTCATTTATTGCAGCTTTAAGTGCTGCAGGTCTTACCATTGGACTTGCACTGCAGGGAAGTCTCTCCAATTTTGCCGGAGGTGTACTTATTCTGTTGTTTAAACCTTTTTCAATAGGAGATTATATCAGAGAAGATACACATAATAATGAAGGAACAGTTACGGGTATAGACTTATTCTATACAAAGCTCCAGACACCGGATAATAAATACATAGTTGTTCCTAACGGAACTCTTGCAAACAGCAGTTTAACCAATTTTACCTCACAGAAAAAGAGAAGACTCGATCTGACTGTGGGAATCAGCTACAGTTCCGACATTAAGCTTGCCAAAAATACCCTTATGGATGTGATTAAAGGGTGTGAACTTGTTCTTAAGGATGAAGATATAGTTATTTATGTTGATAATCTGGCAGAAAGCCAGATTACCATCGGCACAAGAGTGTGGACCTCAACAGATAATTATTGGACTGCTAAATGGGAACTGTTGGAGAAATATAAAGAAGCATTGGATGCTAAAGGAATTGAAATTCCTTTCAATCAGCTTTCTGTTACTATTAATGATAATAAACCGGAGGCATAGAGTTGAGTTCAAAAGACAAAACCGGAACAACCCACAAAAACAATATAAAAAGAAAACTGCCTGAAATAATACTCATAGTCAGCGCCCTGCTTCTGGGTATATTGATTGTGGTTCTGGTAGCCGGAAATAAGACTCATACGGTTATTGAGCCGGAACGTAAAATTACGGGAAGTTATCCCATGCCGTCGGAACTGTTGGAAACTGATAAGGTGACATATTTTGCTTATATGGAAATCCCGGATATGATTTTCAAAAAAATGGAAGGCGTGTCTTTTCAAGAGGAATGTCCGGTTACAAGGGAAGATTTACGTTACCTGAAAGTGCTTTACTGGGGAACTGACGGAAGACCTCATCAGGGTGAAATGATTGTTAATAAGGCTATAGCTGAGGATTTGGCGGATATTTTTTTTGAGTTGTATAAAGCTTCATATCCCATTGAAAGCATAGCCATGATAGACAGCTACGGAGGCAATGACGAAGTGTCCATGAGTAATAATAATACCTCCTGCTTTAACGGAAGAAAGATTGCCGGAACTGATAAATGGTCATTACACGCATATGGTATGGCAGTGGATATCAATCCATTGTATAATCCCTGTGTTATGGCAGATGGCACCATCCTTCCCATTGCCGGGGAGGCTTATGCAGACAGAAGCGGTAATTTCCTGTATAAAATAGATGAAAATGATTATGCATACAGGCTGTTTACATCCCATGGATTTACCTGGGGAGGAAGCTGGAACGGCATGTCAGATTATCAGCATTTTGAAAAAAATTTAAATACGGTTTCGTAGAAATAATCAAGTACCGGTCCCTGACAGGTGTACACTGTATGTTTTGATTCGGGAAGCGTTACCAGTGTGCAGTGGGGCAGCTTCCGGGACAGCCTCTTGTGAGGGCCGGTATATACTACATGGTCATTGCCTGCACTGATTATCATGAGTTCTGTACTGACATCTTTCATGGAATGGCTTCCGAATATGATTCTGCGCACTTTTAAAGCTTCATATATCCAGCGGTTACTGAAGGAAGAGTTGCGGTAAAACTCATTGTTAATCCTGTAATCCAGATTGTGACGGAAACGGGACGGACTGGAGTCGGAGCTGTTATTATAATCAGGATGAAAATTAAAATCGGATGAATATTTGAAACGGGAGTTCCACCCTTTTTTTATGCCCTGTATCACAGATACTATCCTTACAAGACCTCCGGGTATTCCGTGGGTTCTGGGATATATCATAGGGGAGGACAGTATGGCGCGGGTTATTTTACTGCTGTTATGCAAAAGATATATTGCAGCCACTGCACCGCCCATGGAATGACCCATCAGATATACAGGACTGTTGCCGGAATTGGGTATAACAAGCTGTTCTATTATACAGTCAAGATCCTTTACATAATCGTTAAAATCTTTTACATGGGTAAGCTGTAGATTATCTACTTCCCGTCCGGAAAGGCCATGACCTCTCTGGTCATACAGGAATACACTGTAGCCCATATTGATAAAATACCATGTCATTTCATAGAATTTTTTGTAAAATTCCGTGAAGCCGTGTATGAGCACAACAGAACCAATGCTGTTTTCCACCGGAAAATATTCATAGGCAAGTTCACATCCGTCAAAGGATTTTATTTTACCTGAGACGGAATATTTGTGCAGCTCCTGTTCTATTGCGGATATTTCATGGGAAAATTCCTCTTCAGTAAGAATGTGGTATTTATGTGTAGGTTTAAACAGCATATTTTTACTCCTGTTGGCATTATTTGCTATACTAAAATAATTATAGGTGGTGATAATAATGAAATCTTATTATAAGAAATCACGCATAAAGGTATGGAAAAATATTATTATCATATTAGCCATTAATCTTGTCATAATGTTTGGAATTACTAAAATCATATATGATGCCTGTTTCCCCCGGTATGATGCAGAAGTTCTAATACCGGAAGAACTTGAATTGTTGGTAGAAGAGCGGCAGAACGTGGAATTCCTTTCAGGGGATTACCTGCTTAACGGTTATCTGTACGGAAACGGGTCGGGCAGGGGTCTTGTGGTGATAGCACCCGGAATGAATGCAAGCGTTGACAACTACCTGTGGCAGATACAGAGTTTTACGGACTATGGATGGGATGTATTTTCATTCGATACTACAGGAAGCTGTACCAGTGAAGGAACTTCCGCAGTGGGCTTCTCCCAGGAACTGCTGGATTTGGATGCCGCATTGACCTATGTTGAAAAAAATTATAAATATGATAATATATTTATATTCGGACACAGCAGGGGAGGATATTCCGCCTGTTGTATTTTAGGTAGAGGTCATGACATTGCAGCAGTGGTTTCCGTAGGAGGAATAAACAGTGCAATGGAGGCCATTATGCAGCCTGCAGTGGATAAGGTAGGGTTCATAGCTTACGGTAATTATCCGCTCTTATATCTGTATCAGACCATGCTTTTCGGAGATGACGTGGTATCCTTACAGGCAGATAAGCAGATATCGGAATCAGAAATTCCTGCCATGATAGTTCAGGGAATCAATGATACCACAGTGCCTGCGGATTCCATTTCAATATATGCCCACAGAGATGAAATAACATCCGTGAATGCGGAATATTATGTCTGTGATGTTCCGGGACAGGATGGTCATACTGATTTACTATTTGCCAATGATGGCACGGCCAATAATGTATTAATGGATATTATTAACCAATTTTACAGTAAAAATTCGGCAGTGTCAAATTAAAGGAGAATTTTTGGGATGGATGTTGTACTGATTCCGGCATATAAGCCGGATGATAAACTGATAAAGCTTGTAGAAGCAATTCACAGGGAGAAATTTAAAATTCTTATTGTGGATGACGGAAGCGGCGAAGAATACAGAGAGATATTTGAAACAGTATCCCGGTATGCCAAAGTTATTGTTTCACCCGAAAATGAAGGTAAGGGAAATGCTCTTAAAAGAGGAATGAGAGGGATATTGGAGTATTATCCGGAATGCAGTCATTTTATTACTGCAGATTCTGACGGACAGCATACCCTGCAGGATATAATCAGGGTTAGGGAAAAACTGGCTCAGGGGTCCTCCATGGTATTGACCGTAAGAAATTTAAAGGGAAAGATCCCGGCACGTTCCATGGTGGGTAATGTAATGTCACGATGGATATACACTGTGCTTACAGGGCACTATTTATCAGATAACCAGTCCGGTCTCAGGGGATTCAGTACAGAAAATATAGAATGGCTCCTTAAGGTTAAAGGCTCCAAATATGATTATGAAATAAATGTAATATATTATGCTGATAAGCAGCATATTAAAATTGACGAGCTGCCTATTGATGCTGTTTATTTTGACGGAAATATATCCTCTCATTTCAGCCCTTTGCAGGATACTGTAAGGATATATAAAAGACTGCTGACAAGTGCAGCAGCCTCTTTAATCTCGGTAATAATCTGTGCAGCGGCAATGACTGTTATTTCCGTTACAGTCGGATATCGCTATTGTATTGTCACCGTTCCCTTACTGGGGATAATGGTTACGTTATTGAGCATTGCTGTCAACAGATATATTTTCAGAAATGTGAATTACCGGGATGGAAGCAGGACACTGTTATACTCTGCAATAAGATTTATGGTGTATACCGCCGTATGCTTTTTCGCAGGGCTATATATTCCCCAAGTGCCCATAGTAGTGGCTTTTATCATAACTGCCGCATTAACAGTGCCTGCAAAATATTTAATACATAAATGTATCGCTATTCGATTGAGAAAATAAAACTGTATATATCCTGATTGCCGTCAATCATTCCTATCTCAATTAAAGGATAGCGTTTAAGAAGCTCATTACGGAAAGTATCCTTTTCTTCCTGAGTTACATCCCATCCACAGAATGCAGTTACAATCTGTTTGTCATCTATATCAGGCAGATTGGCAATGAGTGAGAGTGCTGCTTCTACTTTATCAGGTGAATCTGACAGAATGCAGTCGGGAATCAGTCCTATATAGTCATCCTTAACAACATTAACACCGTTAATGAAAGCATCTCTTGTAGCTGTTGTAACATATCCTGTGGTTACATTGGACAGGTAGCAGGTCATCTCTGTGATAACATCTTCAACAGTATCCAGGGAGGTGTCAAACATGGAAAGGGCAGAGCATCCTTCAGCAATGGATTTGGTGGGGATAACTCTTACATCAGCAGCCGTATACATGGAGGCTGCCTGCATAGCCGTCATAATGATATTAGAATCATTAGGAAGAACAATAATATATTCTGCATTTATTTTCCGGAAAGCCGAAATAAAATCTTCAGCAGAAGGATTATTGGTCTGACCGCCATTTATTATTGCGCTGGCTCCCGTATCCTTAAAGTATTTAATTATTCCGCTTCCTGAAGCAGTTGCAGCTACTGCATATTTTACAGGAACAGATGAATAATCTGAATCTTCTTCGTAATGTTCTGTTTCACTGTGCTGAACAGTCATGTTTTCTATCTTGATGGTAACAAGTTCTCCAAAAGTTCTGGCATATCCAATAATTTTCTCCGGCTCAAAAGAGTGTATATGTACTTTGACAAGAGAGCCGTCCTGTACAGCCACAATGGAATTACCAAGTTTTTCAAGCTCTCTGTTCATATCATTAATATTAAAAAGGTTAATATCTGTTTTGGAAGCCTGAAGCTGAAGGATAAATTCAGTACAGTACCCATATGTCAGAAGGTTTTCCGGATCATATGAGAAATTTTGGGGAGCGGATTCTGCAGCAGATGTATTATCGGATATAAACTCTCCGGTTTTAAGGTACATAAGCATACCTTCAAAAAAATACACCAGTCCGGCTCCTCCGCTGTCTATAACGCCGGCCTCTTTGAGAACCGGAAGAAGTTCAGGAGTACGGGCCAGGGATTTTCTCATTTCGGAAAGCACCAGTTCCAGACATCCGGTAAAGTCCTTAATGGAAGAACAGTTTGCCCCGGCATTTTCAGCGGCTTCCCTAATAACCGTGAGCATGGTTCCTTCAACGGGCTGGGCAACTGCGCTATATGCGCATGCGGCCCCTGAATTAAGGGAAGATATAAAATCGCTCACTGTGAGTATTTCATGGTGCTCTGTATGTTTGGCAATCCCTCTTATAATCTGGGATAATATAACCCCTGAGTTACCCCTGGCGGATAACAGTGCGCCGTGGGAAAATCTTTTCATTAATTCACTGACGGTTATGTCATCAGGATAGTTACAGGATATTCCCCCTTCCAGGGTGGCAGTCATATTTTTTCCTGTGTCTCCGTCCGGAACAGGAAATACATTCAGTTCATCAACCGTGGTAATATTACGTTTTAAGTTACGATAACCGTTAATAAGCAGGCTGCATAGCAGCCTGCCGTCCAAAACGGAAATAGTCATTGTAGGTTTCCTCCTTAAAAATAACAATCCGTAGGAATATTATTTTTTCTTAATGCCTGCGGTAATTTCATCCATAATGGCCTTCTCGGTTGCAAGATCCTTGCTGGCCGGTTCGCCCTTGTAAAATACGGCACAAAGGCCGGGTCCGATATTGGCACCGCAGTGCATACCTACATCATTGATAATAAGTTCCTTAGGTTCAAATTCCTTCTGTACCATGTCTGCCAGAGTCTTGGCAGCTTCTTCACGGTTGGAATGTGCAACGAAAATAATCTGCTCTTTGGGATTAACAATAGTTCTGCGTATGTATTCAATAATAGCAGTAAATGCATCACGTTTTCCTTTTAATTTACCTATTACTTCAGAAAGACCCTTCTCATTAAAATCAGCGAGAAGATTCAGTCCAACCATGTTACCAAAGAAAGCTTTAAAGTTGGATACACGTCCTGTTTTAACAAGGAAGAAAAAGTCATCCATTGTTCCCATCTGATGGATGCGGTATTTTTCATGTTCTGTATATTCTGCAACTTCCTCTATAGTACAGCCCTCTGCCCTTTTAAGTGCGGCAGAGATAATAAGCAGTGCAAGGGAGGTTGAGTAGCGGAGGGAATCAATGCAGATAATCTTACGTTCCGGATATTTTTCCATTAATTCCTTAGCAACAAGCTTACAGTCATTATATGTAGATGAAAGGGCGCTGGAAATTGAAATACTCAGAATATCCTTACCCTGTGAAAGCTGTTTTTCAAATTTTTCGGTTATCTCTCCCAATGGAGGAGCAGCTGTCTTGTATAATACTTTACGGTCACGCATGGAGTAGTAGTACTCTTCAGGCGTCATATTGGTCCAGTCCGGGTCTACTTTTTCTGAATGTCCGTCAGGAAAATAAAGAATACCGTGAAGACAGTCAGAAATGTCAAAACGGTTACGAAGCTCTGATGTTAAGTCAGAAGAAGCATCAGGGATAATTACAAAATCATTCATTCTATCGGTCTCCTTTTCTTGGGTGGCAAATAAACCACCATAATAAGTCAATTATTATAATATCATGAAGGTATGCGTTTTTCAATTATAAATGTTATAAGTTGCAATTAAAAAGGAGATTTGATATGATAGTAAGCGAGGCTAAAGAGAAAGGAACAGACAGATGGAACCCCTTACAATTATATTGATTATTTTAGGAGCAGTTCTTGTACTGCTGATTTCAGGATTTGTGGCAATGTTAATTATTACACGCCCCATTGCCCAAAAAGTATATGAGGATCAGCTTGTTAAAACATCTCCCGACAAATGGGGCAGGGTATGCTCCGCTCCGGAGAATGAAGAGCAGCTTGCAATGTGGAACAGCGGGTGTGAATGGGCCGGATTGCATAAAGAAAGGATGCAGGAAGTATCCGTAGAGAATGATGGACTTAAGCTATACGGAGAGTTTTATGATTTTGGCAGCAATAAATGCGTCATAATTCTTCCGGGAAGGTGTGAATGCCTTAAATATTCATACTATTTTGCTAAACCCTACAGTGACATGGGAATGAATGTACTGGTAACTGATGCAAGAGCCCATGGAAAAAGCGATGGTAAATACAGTACCATTGGTGTTAAAGAAAGCGGAGACCTGAGAAAATGGATTGAGCTTCTGGAGAGTAAGTTCCATGTGGACGAGGTATGGCTGCATGGAGTATGTATAGGTTCTGCTTCAGCAGTACTTGTAATGTCATCACCGGATTGTCCGGACAGTATCAGGGGCCTTGTTACTGAAGGCTGCTTTACAGATTTCAGGGATACGTTTAAGAGACATATGACAGATATTAACAAGCCGTGGTTTCCGGTACTTGATGAGGTTATGCTCAATATAAAGAAATACGGAGATGCTGATGTGTATAAAGCAGCTCCCATACGCCACATAGGAAAAATAAAGCAGAGAGTGCTGTTTTTGTATGGTGAGCAGGATAAATTTTCCGTGCCGAAAAACAGCAGACGCCTGTTTAAAAAATGTGGCAGCAGCGATAAGAAAATTGTCTGGTTTGATAAGGGAGCACATTCTCATTTGAGAATTAATAATTTAGAGAAGTATGATAATGCAATAATTGAATTTATTAGTGAAACACATAATGGGGCGCCACAATAAGCGGCGCCCCGTTTTCTTATCCCAGATATTCTTCACAGGCTTTTATTTCCTCAAGCATGGCATTGTGTCCCGGTGCTCCTTTTGTGAGCCTTTTCTCAACACAGGTCTTAAGACTGATTGCCTCATAAATATCCTCTTCAAATACAGGGGATATTTTCTGATATTCTTCCAGAGGAAGTTCATCCAGAGAAATGTTTTTATCTATGCACAGCAGTACCAGACGTCCGATAATTCCGTGGGCATCCCTGAAAGGTACTCCGTGGTTTACCAGATAGTCAGCGGCATCGGTGGCATTGGTAAAACCGCACACCGCACTGTTTTTCATAACTTCTTTAT
>JBJEND010000149.1:0-10390 GCA_051880015.1 Butyrivibrio sp.
ATGCCGGGGCTAATGTTTCAATTATTTTGGGACATTTTCAAATATGCTTGACACAACTTTTTACTTCTTAATTAAAAGTGATTTTCCTGTCATCTCTCCCGGCTGTTCCATTCCCATGCATTCAATTAATGTAGGTACAATATCCGCAAGGCATCCGCCCTCTCTCAATGTATAGGAATCATCTGCATTGACAAGGATAAAAGGAACCGGATTGGTAGTATGGGCAGTAAAGGCAGCACCTGTCTCATAGTCCACAAGCTGTTCTGCGTTGCCGTGGTCAGCGCAGATAAATAAGGTTCCGTCAACTTCTTTGATAAGATTGACTACTTCTCCCACGCACTCGTCAATAACCTCTATGGCCTTAACGGCTGCATCAAGTATTCCTGTATGGCCCACCATGTCCGGATTGGCAAAATTACATATAATAACATCATAATATGCCTCTCCGTTCTCATCCTTTGCGGTAATGGCTTCACTTAATTTATCACATACAGTATAGGCACTCATACGGGGTTTTTTGTCATAGGTAGGAACGTATTTAGGAGAATTTACAAGAATTCTGTCCTCGTTCTCATTAGGCTGCTCCACGCCGCCGTTAAAGAAAAAGGTGACGTGGGCATACTTCTCTGTCTCCGCAATCCTTGCCTGTCTCATTCCGTTGGCAGCTATCCACTCGCCAAAAGTATTGGTAACCGCTACTGTCTTAAAAGCTACATCCTGATTGGGAATTAAAGGATCATATTCCGTAAAGCATACAAACACAATGTCCTTACGTGTTCCCCGGGAGAATTTATCAAATTCATCGTCGCAGAAGCAATGGGTTATTTCTCTTGCACGGTCAGGACGGAAATTAAAGAATACTACTGAATCCTTATCATTAATGGTTGCAACAGGTGCTCCGTTTTCCATAACAACAAAAGGAACGACAAACTCGTCATTAACCCCTGCTTCATAGGAAGCCGCAACTCCGGCAACCGCACTGTCTGCAGTAGCGCCCTCTCCCTTAGTCATGGCAGCATAGGCTCTCTCCACACGGTCATAATTATTATCCCTGTCCATTGCGTAATAACGTCCGGAAACTGTGGCTATTTTACCTGCACCTATTTCTGACATCTTAGCTTCCAAATCTTCCACAAAGCCCTTTGCAGACTGTGGCGGAGTATCACGTCCGTCAAGGAAACAATGAACATATACCTTATCAAGTCCTTCGCGCTTAGCCAGCTCCAGCAGTCCGTAAAGATGTGTGTTATGGCTGTGAACGCCGCCATCGGATAAAAGTCCGAAGGCATGAAGAGCCGAATTGTTAGCCTTACAGTTATTAACAGCTTTCATAAGAGCTTCATTCTTAAAGAAATCACCATCATTAATTTCCTTGGTAATTCTGGTTAATTCCTGATATACAATTCTTCCTGCACCCATATTAAGATGGCCAACTTCTGAATTGCCCATCTGTCCGTCGGGAAGTCCTACCGCCATTCCGCTGGCATTGCCCTTTACATACGGATATTCCTTCATAAGTCTGTCCATCACCGGCGTTTTGGCAAGTGCAACCGCATTGCCTTCCGTCCTGTCATTAAGTCCGTATCCGTCAAGGATAAGGAGTACTGTAGGTTTCTTGCTCATAATAAAAATCTCCTATTCTAAATATGATGTATCTTAATGTTATTTACAATCTTTAGCCTGAATAATGTTACCACAGGTAAAATCATAAGTCAATGACAAGCTCCACCGGGCAATGATCCGAACCCATGACTTGGTCATGAATTTCTGCACTGATAAGCCTGTCCTTTAACTCTTCTGATACAAGGAAGTAATCTATGCGCCATCCCGCATTTTTCTCCCTTGCTTTAAACATATAAGACCACCAACTGTATCTATCCGTAACATCCGGGAAAAAGAATCTGAAGGTATCAACAAAACCGGACTGAAGCAGTTCTGTCATTTTCTGCCTCTCATCATCGGTAAAGCCTGCATTCATATGATTGGTTTTGGGATTTTTAAGATCAATCTCTTCATGGGCCACATTCATGTCTCCGCATATAATAACCGGCTTGTTACCCCGAAGCTTGTTTACATATTCTCTGAAAGCATCCTCCCAGACCTTACGGTAATCCAGTCTTTCAAGCTCTCTTTTGGAATTTGGAACATATACATTTACCAGATAAAACCGGTCATATTCCAAAGTCAGCACCCGCCCCTCGTGGTCATGCTCTTCTATGCCGATTCCGGCTGCAACACTTACGGGCTCCTCCTTACTGAATACGGCAGTTCCGGAATATCCTTTCTTCTCTGCATAATTCCAGTACTGATAATACCCTTCAGGGGTAAAATCAATCTGCCCCTCCTGAAGTTTAGTCTCCTGTACGCAGAAAATATCTGCATCTATTGTTTGGAAAAACTCATCGAAACCTTTGCCCCTGCAGGCACGCAGCCCATTCACATTCCACGAAATAAGTTTTTTACTCATATTGTCCCCAAGCCTTTCAATTTAATTCACTGCTATCCGGTGTATTACAGACTCTCTCCTGCCACCAGCTTATATACCGCTGTATTTGCATATGTCAATGGGTCATCATGGGCAAAAAATACAATTCCGTCCACAGGTGAAGTTAAGATTTCTTCCGTTTCTCCTTCATAAGGGTTAAGTACTCTGGCCAGAATCTGTCCCTTTACCACTTCTTCCCCCACTTTGACTATTCCTTCAAATATACCGGAAACCTTTGTCCGTACAGGCACCATGTCAGTATCCTCCACCACAAGGGATATATATCCGTCATGTCCCTGATAATCCACAATTCCCTCTTTGGACATAAATGTAAGAATACTCCTGACCGCCATTCCTGCACTGTCCTTATCAATCTGGGCCGTTGTAGTGGTATAGATACTGAAAGCATTGGTATCCCATATCTGCCAGTTAAAATTTAACGTGGCCGTGTCGTATGGTCTGGTATTTCTCAGTACTACATACGGCATACCGAATTTTTTGGCCAGATCCGTATTTTCAAGTCCTGCCTTCATCATGCGGACATGGGGCGTAAATTTTCCCGGCATATAAAATGAGGCAAACTGTATTCCGTATTTATATTCTTTAATCACGTCAAATACACCTGCTGCAATTCTCTGAGTGGTTTCTCCCAGATTATATCCCGGAAACATTCTGTTAATATCTGTATTATCTGTAGGCCAGAAACGTTTTTTTATGTTCATGGAGTATGGATTTACAGAGGGAATAACAAGGATTTTATGTCCTTCTTTTATTTTACCGGACTCTTCCATTACTTTTAAACGCTTTATAAGCTGGGAGCAGGCATATAACTGCTGGATTTCGTTTCCCCTTATGCTTCCGACTATGCAAACGGAGTTATTTCCCTGTCCGAATTCATACCCTGTCACGCGGAAATTATCTCTGTATAAAGACTTAATTTCATATACGGTATATTTTTTCATTGTAAGTTATTCCTTTCCAGAACCTCTTCCCTGAGCATTCTTCCCACCAGAGACCCGGCATCCACAACAGGATATTCACGGATAGTGAACAGCATGCCATCAACCGGTGCAATAATCCAATCCAGAACCGTCCCCTCCAGAGGGTCAATTATTCTTCCTATCTGTTCGCCTTTTTTAAGACGTGCGCCGTGCTTTACATCCGGGACAAATACTCCTGCCGTGGCTGCATTAAGATAACTTACATCCTCCGGATTCTCTGATATAATGGGTTTTCTTGGGGGAAGTGTTTCTCCCTGCCACATGCCCATCTCCCTCATAAGATTCATAATTCCATCAGTCAGTTGGGTGCAATAGGATTTGGTTATACGCATTCCCACTCCCATTTCCACTACCAGTGTGGGAGTGTTTCTGCTGTTCAGACTGTGAGCCAGGGTTGATTCCAAAACCGTACTGGCACCATGCACCCATACAAAGTCCACATTGGTTTTCTCTGCCAGCCCCACCAGTTTCTCTTTATGAAGTTCATTAATTCTTATCTGTGGAATTTCCGTCAGAAAAATATTGCTGGCATGTATATCTATACATACATCAGACCCTTCCACATCTTCAATAATCCGGGATGCCAGATACTCCGTCATATCACCTTCCCGGTTACCGGGGAAAAGACGGTTCATGTCCAAATCAAAAGCAGGAATACCTCTGGTAATTGAGTCAATCCCCAAAGGGTTTATCGCCGGGTAAATATCCACTATTCCCGTAAGGAGTTCTTTATGGGCATTAATACGCTGAATCAGCTCATAGCATACATACTGCCCCTCCAGTTCGTCACCGTGAATTCCCGTTACAATACTGATTCTTTTCATATTTTGTACATTCCGCTCCGGCATGATGCGGTGTTTTTTAATTTCCAAAATTTCATCCACAGGCAGCCCCACGGCTGCTATTGTCTTAATCATTGTGCTGTTCATACCTTTCCATAAGTCAGTCTATTTCCGTTTCCTCCACCAGTACACGGATAAACTGGGACTGGTTACCTCCGCCGGTTAATATCCCCCGGTTTATCATACAATCCGTTACATCCCTGCCGGTTCCGATTTTTATGTGGGATTCCGTTACGACCACATCATTGGTAGGGTCAAGTCCATACCACCTGTTCTCAGACAAAATTTCCACCCAGGCATGACTGTAACCTTCTCCCGTCATCATTCCCACAACATATCTTGCCGGAATTCCTGCCAATCTGCAAAGTGTTATCAGTATGTGGGCATAATCCTGACATACTCCTTTTCCCAGATTCCATGCTTCTTCAGCCGTTGTGTCAATTCCGGTAATATTTTTCTGATAGCCAAAATCCTTATATAAACAGTGCATAATATGTACTGCCTTATTATAATCCGAACCACCAATGCCAAACAATTCCGGGTTATCAGACCTGATTTTGGCAAAATAAGCCTGCAGCCCCGCACCGTCCTTTGTTTTCCCGGAAGGATAACGGAATACTCCCACCGTAGAAGGATTATTTTCCGGTTCGTAATCCAAAAGTCCGGTAGTTACATTCCCCGTAATATGAAATACGAAGTTTTCATGCCCTTTATATATACTGCCGTACACAGTCTGGTTTCCGAAAGAATCCTCTCCGAGACAGTAATCATTCTCCGGCTCAATCTGTATATTTATATTTTCAGTTCGCTGTGCAGCCGTATTTTTCGGAATACATTTAATAGTATAATGACATTTCTCCACTTTCTCACTATATACAAATTTCATATAGTAATCAAAATGTAGCTTTCTCATTGTCCTGCTCCTTTATAAGATTGATTCCACTTCACTCACAATCTTATAATAATTGATTTCAGGCTCAGTAACAAGAGTTTTAAGATTTTCTGTTTTAGCTTTGTCATATTTTATTCCGCTGCGTTCAATTCTGGGAATGAGACGGTTAATTTCTCTTACAAGCTCACTCCTCTCAATTCCCAGTCGGGCGTATAAATCAATACGTTCAATTCGCTTTCCGGTCTTTATTATATTGCGCACCTGTTCCGAATCAATGCAATCATCCACAATACCCCAGAACGCCAGAATATTATCAATAACACGCTGCATCTCAATTAAAGGAGCCCTGCTGATTTTTGCTTTGTTCATATCATATATGGCAAGCTGAATATAGGAAAGAGTCTCTGATCCGATTTCTTCCCTTAGAACTATGGCGTTATCATACGCCCGGTTTAAATTACTGATAATTGAATCCGGATTAACCTCATCAAAAGGATAACGGAATTTAAATATTTCCTTTGAACCGTATATGTCCGGTATGTCTATCATTTTACAAAATTCTATATAGCTGTCGGCAATTTCGTCAATCATATTGTCAAACCTGTCAGAATACAGTCTCAGAGTGGTGTATACCCTCTCTGAATACCTTCCTAACCAAAATAACCTGTCTGTCTGTTCTACTGAGATAATACCCATGTGTCTTTAAATCCTCCTCCTTGTGATGAATTAACTATAAATGAATCCGGATTTCTGGAAAATCTGGTCAATCCGCTTTTCCATACCAGTGGTTCATCTGCCATTAATACAAAAGCTCTCAAATCTGCCTTTCTCGGCACTGTTTCATTGCCCTCAAGAATATCTATATCCAGAAAATCTATGACCTCCTGGGCAATAAATCTTCGGGGTTCTTTTTTCAAAAGAGCAATGAAGCTCTCTTTCTGTTCCCTGTCCATGCTGTTGCCAAATACAACTCCATAACCTCCTGCCTCTGCCACATCCTTTAAAACAAGTTTATCAAAATTATCCAGAACATATTTCATATCCTTTTCATAGAATGGCAGATAGGTAGGTGCATTGTTAAGAACCGGTTCTTCATTTAAATAGTATCGTATCATTTTTGGTACAAAATAATATATTCCCTTATCATCTGCTATACCATTGCCGGGTGCATTTAATAATGCCACATTGCCTTTACGGAATACATCATAGATATGAGGAATACCTATTAATGATTCCGGATTAAAATTCATAGGATCCAGATACTCATCGGAAATTCGCCGATATACGGCTCCTACCCGTTCCTTTTCTCCGTTGTAATTTACATAATACAATTTATCATTTTCAACTATAAGCTCTGATCCGTTTACCAGATGGGCTCCCGTCTGTTCCGCCAGGTAAGAGTGTTCAAAATATGCTGCATTATATCTTCCCGGTGTTAAAATTACCGTATGTCCTCCTACGTTAACATTATCCATTGTGCGACGGAGAAGCTTTGCATAGTTTCTGTTATCCTCAATCTTTATGTGTTCAAAAGTCTGTGGGCTTCCCCTCCTGCATAATTCCCTTGCAATCATGGGATATGAGGCACCGGATGGAACTCTTAAATTGTCCTCAAGAATATACCATTTTTTATCCTTTCCCTGAACCAAATCAATACCTGAAATGTGGGAATATATATCCTTTGGAGGTCTGACTCCTTCACATTCTGCCATATATCCCCCGGATGCATAAATAAAATCTTCAGGAACAACCTTATCCCTTACTATCTTCTTATCACCGTAAATATCCTTCAGAAAAAGATTAAGTGCCACCACTCTCTGTTTAAGGCCCTTTTCCAGATAATCAAATTCTTCCTTATCAATAATTCTGGGAATAGCGTCAAAAGGAAAAAGCTGTTCTTTAAAAACGTTATTTTTATAAATACCAAATTTTACTCCATAGCGTGCCAATAATTCATTTACAATATCCGTGTGTTCAAGTAAATCCAAATCATACATATGCTTTCCTCCTTTTGCATTGTGGCAGACATATCTGCTTTGCTGACGTATTGTACAAAAAAAAGGCGCCCTGTATAAACAGAACGCCTTTGTTGTTGCTAATATATTACAACCTGATTATTTTACTGTCAAGAACATTTTTATGCATTGACAATCTTTCCGAAATCAGCCTTTAAGCTTGCTCCACCGATTAATCCACCATCGATATTGGGTTTGGCAAGTAATTCAGCCGCATTGCCTGCATTCATGGAACCGCCGTACTGAATTCTGATGGCATCGGCAGTAGCTTCATCGTAAATTTCTCCGATTACTTCACGGATACCTGCACATACCTCTTCTGCCTGCTCTGCTGTAGCGGTCTTTCCGGTTCCGATAGCCCAGATAGGTTCATAAGCAATAACTGCTGTTTTAGCCTGTTCTGCAGTAACATTGCAAAATGCAATCTTAATCTGCATTCTAATCCAGTCAAGAGTAATTCCCTGCTCTCTCTGTTCAAGGGATTCACCACAACAGATAATCGGTGTAATACCGTGTTCAAAAGCCTTAAGTACTTTTTTGTTAACGGTTTCATCCGTTTCAGCAAAATATTCTCTTCTCTCTGAATGTCCGATGATTACGTATTTTACGCCGATATCAGTAAGCATATTGGGAGAAATTTCTCCGGTATATGCACCGCTCTCTTCAAAATACATATTTTCAGCACCGATTTCTACATTGGTACCTTTAACTGCATCAATGGCTGTTGTTAAATCAACTGCCGGTACACAGTATACAACATCCACATCAGGATTAACTACAAGTGGTTTTAATTCATTAATTAAAGCAACTGCCTCACTTGGAGTCTTATTCATTTTCCAGTTGCCTGCAATAATTCTTCTACGAGACATCTTAATTATTCCTTTCTTACTAATACAGGATATTATTTATCATCTGCAGATTCAATTCCCGGAAGAGCCTTGCCCTCAAGGAATTCCAGAGAAGCACCGCCGCCTGTGGAAATGTGGGTCATCTTATCACCGAATCCAAGGTTATTAACTGCTGCTGCGGAATCACCGCCACCGATAATTGTAGTTGCATCAGTATCTGCAAGAGCTTTAGCCACAGCAATAGTACCCTCTGCAAGAGTAGGATTCTCAAATACGCCCATTGGTCCGTTCCAAACAACAGTCTTGGCATTCTTAACAGCATCTGCAAAAAGAGCCTGTGTCTTAGGTCCGATGTCACATCCTTCTCTGTCTGCAGGCATCTTATCAGCATCATAAACTTCAATCTCAACAGGTGCATCAATAGGGCTTGGGAAATCCTTAATGGTAACTGCATCAATAGGAAGTAATAACTTCTTACCAAGTTTCTCTGCCTTTTCCATCATTTCCTTGCAGTAATCAAGCTTGCTGTCATCTACAAGAGATTTACCGATTTCATATCCCTGTGCTTTCAAAAATGTGTATGCCATACCGCCACCAATGATAAGGGTATCACATTTCTCAAGAAGGTTGGAAATTACATTTAACTTATCAGCTACCTTTGCACCGCCAAGAATGGCAACAAAAGGTCTTACCGGGTTATTAACTGCATTGCCGAGGAATTCTATTTCCTTCTGCATAAGGTATCCTACTACACTGGTATCTACGAATTTGGTAACACCCTCTGTTGAGCAGTGTGCTCTGTGGCATGCACCAAAAGCATCATTTACATATACGTCACAAAGAGAAGCAAGTTCTTTGGAGAAATTCTCTTCGTTCTTGGTCTCTTCTTTTCTGAATCTTGTGTTCTGAAGAAGAACTACATCTCCATCCTTCATAGCTTCTACTGCTGCTTTTGCGTTAGGTCCGACTACTTCATCATCAGCTGCAAACACTACTTCTTTGCCAAGCTTCTCTGAAAGTCTCTTGGCAACAGGAGCCAGTGACTCACCCTCATTAGGTCCGTTTTTAACCTTGCCAAGATGTGAGCAGAGAATAACCTTACCACCGTCTGCGATTAACTTCTTAATGGTAGGAAGTGCTGCAACGATACGGTTCTCGTCTGTAATAACACCTTCCTTTAACGGTACGTTAAAATCACATCTTACTAAAACTCTTAAGCCCTTAACATTAATATCATCTATTGATTTCTTATTAAGCATTAATAAATCCTCCTATTTAAAATGTGTATATACGGTATAAATAAGGGCCCGGTCCAAAAGACCGGACCCTTTGAGGTCTTAAAAATAAAATTAAGCTAACTCTGAGAAGTATTTGATTGTTCTAACCATCTGGCTTGTGTATGAGTTCTCATTATCATACCATGAAACAACCTGTACTTCGTAAAGGTCATCAGAAACCTTGCTTACCATTGTCTGGGTAGCATCGAATAATGAACCATATCTCATTCCTACAATATCAGATGAAACGATTTCATCTTCGTTGTAACCGAATGATTCATTAGCTGCTGCCTTCATAGCTGCATTGATTCCGGCAACAGTAACATCTGTTCCCTTAACTACTGCAGTAAGAATAGTGGTAGATCCTGTAGGTGTAGGAACACGCTGAGCAGAACCGATGAGCTTGCCGTTAAGTTCAGGAATAACAAGTCCGATAGCCTTAGCTGCACCTGTTGAGTTAGGAACGATATTAACAGCACCTGCACGGCTTCTTCTTAAATCGCCTTTTCTCTGTGGTCCGTCAAGGATCATCTGGTCACCTGTGTAAGCATGGATTGTTACCATGATACCTGACTGGATAGCCGCATATTTGTTAAGAGCATCAGCCATAGGTGCTAAACAGTTAGTTGTACATGAAGCTGCAGAAATAATGGTATCCTCAGCCTTTAATGTTGTATGATTGGTGTTATAAACGATTGTAGGAAGATCGTTGCCGGCCGGAGCAGAAATAACAACCTTACGAGCTCCTGCATTGATGTGAGCCTGTGCTTTCTCTTTAGATGTATAGAAACCTGAGCACTCAAGAACTACGTCTACTCCAAGTTCTCCCCATGGGCAATTATTTGCATCAGGGAAAGCATAAATCTTAATAGTCTTTCCATCAACTGTGATTGAATCTTCACCTGCTGAAACTGTATCAGCCTTGTCGTATTTACCCTGTGAAGAGTCATACTTCAAAAGGTGAGCAAGCATCTTAGGGCTTGTCAGATCGTTGATAGCTACTACTTCGTATCCTTCTGCACCGAACATC
>JBJEND010000150.1:0-10371 GCA_051880015.1 Butyrivibrio sp.
TAACCCCTCAAGATTGAGGGGAAGGGGAGTTGAATAGGCGAAGCCTATTTTTTATGAATTAAAGCATAGTTCCACCGTAATTAAAATATAATTTATAAAAAACAGAACAGTTATTATGTCAGAATGCAGCAGAGAAATTAATTCAGAGGAATATATAGAGCTTATATACAGGGAGAGCGTCCTTACCAGAAGACGTATTGAGGAACTGGAGGAATATTGTGTTATTCCAATTAATGAAAAATGGACTTTGATTTCGGTTCCGGTTTCGGCAGTACCGGAAAATGCCTTTGAAGAAATAGGATATTCTGCCTTTCCGGGTATATATGGGTTGTCCGATATGGGAGCAGTAAGCGCCGGAGGAATAGAGGCAGTAAGAAATCAGCCTGTGCTGGGACTTTACGGAAGCGGAACATATATTGCAGTTATTGATACCGGCATTAACTGGAGACATGAAGCATTTATCAATGCGGACAATACAACAAGAATAAAGGTCCTTTGGGACCAGGAGAGTGATACTGTATATACTGAAGATGATATTAACCGGGCGCTGGCTGGAGAAGATATAAAAATTCCCGGTGATAATATCGGACACGGTACTTTTATATCCGGTATAGCTGCCGGTAATACTAACCGCAGTAAAAACTTCTCAGGTGTCGCACCTTTGGCAGGCCTTATAGTAGTAAGGCTTAGGCAGGCCAAAAAATATATCAGGGAATTTTACTCAGTCAGAGACGATGTTCCTGCATATTCTGAAACAGATATAATGCGGGCTGTGGCTTTTGTTATAAAATATGCGGAACAGGGGGGACTTATAGTATCACTGTGCATAGGGCTTGGTTCATCCCTGGGTTCCCACAGCGGTACATCTCCATTGTGTGACCTTTTGTCAGACGAGGCGGACAGAACGGGAAGCTGTGTAACCGTTGCATCAGGCAATGAGGGAATTGAAAGGCTTCATTTCAGAGGGAATATAACGGATGAAAGCATTCCCCAGAGGGTAGAGATTCGTGTGGGGGAGAAGGAGAAAGGGTTTACCTGCGAGATGTGGTCGGATGCCCCGGAGGTATATACAATAGAAATAATTTCTCCCACAGGACAGATAATCAACAGAGTGCCGGGAAGACCGGAGTATACCACCAGACTTAATTTTATATTTGAAGATACGGACATATATATTTATTACAGGCAGTATGAAAACTGGTCCGGTAAAAATCTTGCCTCCCTTAGATTCAAAAATCCCGCACCGGGGATATGGACTCTCAATATATACGGCAGAAATCTTACTACGGGAGAATATGATATATGGATAATGAACAGAGAATTACTGACAGGTGAAACGTATTTTCTGGAGCCGGATCCGTGGACTACCATTAATGAACCGGGTAATACCATGCAGTGCATAACCGTATCAGCCTATGACCATATCAATAATAATCTGTATATCAAAAATGGAAGAGGATATACGGCATCAGGAATTATTAAACCTGATTTCTGCGCTCCGGGAGTAAATCTTACAGGACCGTCATCCATTGGAAGGGATACTTATGAAACAAGAAGCGGAACAAGTGTGGCGGCGGCTTTCTATACGGGGATGGCAGCACTTATTCAGGAGTACGGAATAGTGCGGAACAAAATAAATTTTCTTCATACCAATGATATTAAAAATATAACAATTTCCGGATGTACCCGTCAGGACGGAATTAAATATCCGTCGCCCCTGTGGGGCTACGGAGCGGTAAATTTATATAACAGCCTTCAAAATATGAGGCTGGAATAAAATTATCCTTCCTCCGTAACCGGCGCAGTAAAATTACTTATGGCAGATACCATTCCGGAATGGCGTATAACAAAATAAAGTGCCGGAACAGACAAATGTCAAATCCGGTAATTCGTTGACAAAAGTTTCCTATTAAAGTAGAATTAATACAGATTATACAAAGGAGATGTAAATTTATGGACCAAAAAGGCAAAACGGGCAGCAGATGGATAAAAATTTTGATATGTGCGGTGGTTTTTATTGCAGTTATTATTGTGGGATTTGCCACAAAGCTGATAGACTTTAAGGAAATTTCCTCCACTGTATCATTTAACGGAATTGCTTTATTAAAACTTGTTGCAATGATATTTGGTGTGCTTATTATTGAAAATGTAATTGTTCTTATTCTGGGCTTTATTAAACCTGAAAAACACAGAACAAGGTCCATAGTTTCTCTGGCATCCAGTGTGACCAAATATGTGGCATTTATAGTTATTCTCTGCTGGGGACTTACTATTATCGGAGTGAACATTACAACAGTTATTGCCAGTGTGGGAGTATTGGCACTTATTGTTGGATTCAGTGCCGAAAGCCTCATTGCAGACGTTGTAACAGGGGCATTTATGCTGCTGGAGAATCAGTATAATGTGGGAGATATTGTGGAGGTAAACGGATTCAGGGGAACCGTTACAAGTATAGGAATCAGAACTACCTGCATTACAGATACCGGTGATAATGTAAAAATAATCAATAATTCCGAAATGAAAAATATTTTGAACAGATCTGACAAATGTTCAAGAGCTGTGTGTGATATCAGTATTCCTTATGAAACGGACATTGAAAAACTGGAGGAAGCGTTGCCGGAGCTTTTGGAAAATATATATAATTCCCATACCGATACAATGCAGAATATTCCGGTTTATCTGGGAGTACAGGCATTGGAAGCTTCGGGAGTACTTCTGCGCTTTATTGTAGAGGTATCCGAAAAGAATATATACAGTGTTACAAGAACCCTTAATCACGATTTGTTAATCGGTTTCAGAAAGCTTGGAGTGGAATGTCCGTTCCCACAGCTTGATGTACACAGTAAGTAGTTGAGGCCTATGAAGATTAATAATGATTTAGAATATAATATGGGCAACGAGTATACGCCCCTTCCGGATGAATACCTTCAGAAGTCAGGAGAGGTGCAGCCAGAGGGCAGACATAATAAAAAAACCTCCCTGAAAAAAGCATTGTATATGATTGTGGCATTTTCAGTAATGACTTTTTCGGTGCTTCTTCCCGGTGCGCTTACTCCGTCACCCTCTACGGGAAATGATGGTGATTCCGGAAATGTGACGACACCCGGTAATCAGAACCAGAACACGGAAACCTCAGACAGCGGTCATGATATTAGTGGAGAGATTCCCACGAATCCCATATACCCCATAGAAGACGGCACTTCGTATCTGACAGTATATAATGATTCGTTTGACATGTCTGACCCGGATAATATTTTGAAGAATAAGGTGCTTTTAACAGATTTTATTTTTGAACAGACCCTTGCTCAGGGAATGGAATACGCCATGCCGGCATATGAGCCCCAGGAGGGATTCATATTTATGGGCTGGGTTGTATACTATGAGAAGGATTATGAAACGGGGGTAAGAATGGGCATGCTGGGAGATACCCTGACAGCGGGCAATATATGCTACATAAGGCCGGAACAGGGCAGCCGTAATATTGAGGTACATGCTGCATGGAGGTATGACGGAATAAGCAATATGCCCTGTATGCTTAATCTGGATGCTAACGGAGGCAAAATTGAGAATGAGAATTCCGTGACATATGACGCAATAGGACCTATGTGGTCAGGTTCTTATATTTATCTGTGCGCATATCCCATTCCGGTACGGGAAGGGTATACATTTACAGGATGGTATGATAATCCCGACTGTAGCGGGCCACAGAAGAGTGTGATGCAAGCGGCAGCATTTTTCAATGAAGAAGTTAATGAGGACGGAAATATATATCCGAACTGGAATTCACCAAGAACGATTACGGTTTATGCCGGCTGGGTAAAAAATTAATATTTTATGTATCGGAGCGCAGCATGTATGTCCTGCGCTCTGTTTTATTTTAATAAATTTATCTGTCAATAACAGGATTAAAAGCATAGATATTTTTGTGGTCCAGTTTATCCTGGGTGCGGTTCAGGGCTTCTCCGAATCTCTGGAAGTGGACGATTTCCCTCTCCCTTAAAAACTTAAGAGGAGCTACTATATCAGGATCGTCAAGAACTCTTAAAAGATTATCGTATACGACTCTTGCTTTCTGCTCTGCCGCCATATCTTCTGTCAGGTCGCATACAGGATCCCCCTTAACCTGAAATTCGCAGGCGTTAAAGGGCACTCCGCCTGCAGCCTGGGGCCATACGCCCAGGGTATGGTCCACATAATAGGGAGCAAATCCGGAATTCTTAATCTGTTCAGGTGTGAGATTTCTGGTAAGCTGATGAACCATGGCACCAATAATCTCAAGATGGGCCAGTTCCTCCGTGCCTATATCCGTCAATACGCCGGCCACCACCTTATCGGGCATGGAATACCGCTGGGACAGATAACGGAATGAAGCGGCAGACTCACCGTCGGGGCCACCGTACTGGCTTATAATTATCTGGGCTGCCTTAGGATCCGCTTTTTTAATATTTACCGGAAACTGCAGCTTTTTTTCATAAATCCACATTATTCGCAACCTCCTTCCCAAGGCCATGGCTCAGATACCCAGGTCCAGTAATTTTCACCTGTTACCTGTTTGAATGTCAAAGGACCGTAATGTCTGGCATATTCTGCCGTAAACTGGTCACTGCTTCTTTTAAGCTGCATAAAAGTATCCAGTGAAGCAGAGTCATCGGGATGAGTGTCCAGATACAGGGCGAGGTCATACAGGGCAAAATCATATTCCATAATTTTTCTTAACAGTTCCTGTTTGGATAAAGTCTGATTCATTGTCTGCAGCCTCCTTTTCCCAGAAATGGCTTATCAAGATCGGGGTAAATGGTTCCTCTCATAAATGCAGTGCATACGTCGTAGGTCTGGCTGCCGAAGGGTTGAAAAACAACCCTTGATACGGCCAGGGAGGGAAAACACGGAGGCATGGTGTTTTCCATAGTCCTTTCCGGACGCGACATACGGGGCTCTGCCTTATTGCTGCAGGAACGCTGATTGTTATAACAAGGCATATTTGTTGTCCTTTCTGAATATACTTTTTTTTATATTCTATGATATGCAGTTACAATTTATAGTTGATTTATACAGCTTGAAAATATATAATTATGTTGGGTTAAATGGTTTTAGAGGATAGGTGGTGAGCATACTTGAATAAATCCCGGTCAATGAAGCAGGAGATGACCAAAGCACTTAATATCAATAACGGAGTAAGGGCATGGATGTCATCGGCTGTGTTGGGAGTCATATATCTTCTGCTTATTTTAACAGTTAATCTTTCTTCTTCATATGCAGGACATAAGGTGGGAATAAGCGTATTTTTAGGTGTTGCAGTGACTGCCTGTGTTCTTTTTGTCGTTGTTGGAAGAATCTTTATTAAGAATAATGAGGAAGACAGAATAGTAATATATTACCGCAGCTGGTATCTTATAAATGGAATTTTTATGCTGGCATCAGCAGAAATTGACAGAATGTTGTCGGGAAGTATGTTCCTGTTCTATGGGGCTGCCTTATACATGGCTCTGGTTCCGGTTTTTTCCCGCAGGGAGAGACGGCCGTATCTGTACACTTTTGCTATTCTGACGGTTGTACTTGTTGCTGTAGCAGAATCTGGGGCAAGAGATATAGCAGAGGCGGTTATTCTGGCAGGAATAACTGTTCTGACAGGACATATCTTTCAGGAGAATGCCATCAGTCATGAATGTATCAGATGTAAGCTCAGAGCCAGAACTGTCACATCCGAAAGAGATCCCCTTACGGGGCTTAACAACAGACGGGGCATTAACAGAAAGGCATCGGTACTTGAACCGTACTGCATGGAACACAAAATCCCGCTGGGACTTATAGAAATAGATGTAGACTATTTTAAAAAATATAATGACAGATTCGGCCATCCCGCCGGGGACGAGTGTCTTAAGCTTATTGCTTCTGCCATAAGGGATACTGTTGATAATAATTCATATGTTACCGCCAGAACCGGTGGTGAAGAATTTATGGTATTTGTTCAGGGCATGACAGAGGAGGAGATTGTTCAACTGGCACTTGCCATAAGAGATGCCGTTGATGGCATGAAAATTCCCCATGCATATGTGGGAGTGGCAAATTATGTAACCGTCAGTATGGGGGTTGCAGTGATGATGCCGGAAAGTAAAGACACTTTTCATGAACTGTACGAGGAAGCTGACAGGGCTTTGTATTTAGCCAAGAGCAACGGAAGACACTGTATAGTATGTAAGGACAGGATATACGGAAGAATGCGTAACGGACTTGCAACAGTTATTAATTCATAAGATACATATTTTCGGAATGTTATACTCCAGAAATGTGTATCTTTTTTATGGGAGAAGAATTACATAAAAAAACAGATGCCCTGCGGCATCTGTTTCTATAAGGATATATGTGGGTTAACATCAGAGTAAAACTCTGAATAAGAGGGGGTTTGGTAATAAGAACAAATCGTTCTTACTGATGATATTCTATATCTGCACAGACAAAAAATCAACTGTTCAGCATCGACAATAAAAGGAAGTAATTCGCTATTTGTCGAAATGGTACAATGTGTGGAAAATATGGAGATTATTATGAAACAGTACTTAAAAGAAAATAAATATATTCATATGACTACGGCTCCGGTGAAAAGACTGGTATGCAGTCTTGCCATACCTTCCATTATCAGTATGCTGGTAACGGCCTTTTATAATATGGCAGACACTTTATTTGTTGGGCACATCAGCACTCAGGCGACAGGGGCAATCGGAGTGGTATTTTCATATATGGCACTGGTTCAGGCTGTGTCTTTTTTCTTCGGTCATGGCTGCGGCAATTTCATATCCAGGTCCCTGGGAGCCAAAAGAGTAACTGAAGCAAAGCAGATGGCGGCTACAGGTTTTTTCAGTGCGTTATTTGCAGGCATTATTCTGGGGATGGCAGGAACAATATTTATTAAACCTCTTTTGATTTTCTTTGGCGCCACAGAAACCATTCTGCCGGATGCCATTGATTATATAAGGTATATTCTCATTGCCACGCCATTTATAATGGGGGCTTTTGTATTGAATAATATAATGAGACTTCAGGGGAATGCCAATAAGGCAGTTATCGGTATTGCATCCGGTGCGGTTCTGAATGTTGTACTGGATCCCATACTTATTTTCGGATTTAAAATGGGAATATCCGGAGCAGGCATAGCAACCGCAATTTCCCAGATTATAGGATTTGTCATACTGTTGTTTTTAAGCGGAAGCGGGGACGGAATAAAAATAAGATGGAAAAACTTTACTCCTAAAGGTAAATATTTTGTTGAAATATTTGCAGGAGGATTTCCGTCGCTGGCACGTCAGGGACTGGGGAGCATATCTACCATATGTCTTAATAATGTGGCAGGGGCATATGGAGATTCTGCCATTGCAGCGTTTTCCGTTGTAAGCAGAATCGGAATTATATTCAGTTCAGCACTGATAGGTTTCGGACAGGGATTCCAGCCGGTGTGCGGATTTAATTACGGAGCGGGGAAATATGACAGGGTAAAGGAAGCGTTTTGGTTCTGCGTAAAGGTAGCTACCGTAGCCATGACGTTGATTGGAATAGTTATTTTTATTTTTGCGGAACCCATTGTATGCCTTTTCAGGGACAATGATGCAGAACTGGTGAAAATAGCGGTAAAAGCTTTGAGATTTCAGTGTTTTTCCATGCCGTTAATGGGATTTATAGTGTTGAGTAATATGTGTCTGCAGAATACCAGAAAAACTTTTCGCGCTACCATAATAGCCATGGCGCGTCAGGGACTGATGCTGATTCCTGCCATTTATATTTTAAATGCTTTCTGGGGAATACTTGGAATGCAGATTTCACAGTGCGTAGCGGATATACTGTCATTTATGCTGTCCATTCCCCTTATGGCCACGGCACTGAAAGAAATGAAATTATAAAATTCTGTTTTATTCGCCATTGAATTATGTTATAATGGGCATTGTGGTGAAAGTTTAAAAAGGAGATTTACAAATGATAGATTTTATTGTTACTTTACTTAGCCTTATAGGGGCGTTTTTCCTATCGGGATGGGTGAACCCGTTTGGAATTAAGAATGTATGGCTTCTTATTCTGTTTTTTATAGGAGCGGCTATAGTCCTCTATATTGTTTTTGGGCTTTTATATTTCGGAATAGCGTATCTTATTTCGCTTACCATTAATACCAAAAAAGAATATACAAAGCACAGCAGATTTTACGGAGTTATGTTCAGCCTTCTTCTGGAGTTTGTTATGGACATATTAAGAGTCAGAATCAGCGTAAGCAATATGGAGAAAATTCCCAAAGATAAAAAATTCTTGTTTGTGTCCAATCACAAATCCATATATGATACATTTATCCAGGTGGCTGCGTTGAGAAAATTCCCTATGGCCTTTATTTCCAAGCCGGAGAATTTCAAAATTCCAATCGGACACAGATATATGGTGAGATGCAGATACATGTCTCTTGACAGGGAGAATGTAAGAAGCGGGGCCATGATAACCAAAAAGGCTGCGGACATGATTGCAGCAGACGATTCTTGTGTTGGTGTATATCCTGAGGGAACAAGAAACAGAACTGAAGAGACACTCATTGATTTTAAGCCGGGATGTTTCAAAATAGCTTTGTGGGCAAAGTGTCCCATTGTAGTTTCAGTAGTACATGATACATACAAAATTAAAAAGAACTTCCCATGGAAAAAAACCAACGTTAAAATGGATATTGTAGATGTTTTGGAATATGAGGATATAAAGGGTCTTACAACAAGAGAAATAAGCGACATTGTCAGGGAGAAGATGCTCAAGGCACTGTCTTAGGAGGAGTTATATGTTTTATATTCTTTTTAATCCAAAAGCCAATAACGGCAATGCAGAGAAGGAGTTAGACAGCCTGCCTGCAGGTTTTACGTCTGACTGCCGTAAAATTAATGTTATGGAAAATCCTGACTACAAAAGCATAATTACGCAGCTTAAGGAAGAGGATTCCATTGTTATAGCCGGAGGAGACGGAACACTTAATCATTTTATTAATGATGTGGATACGGACAATATACATAATCCTGTATATTTTTTCAGTATCGGAACAGGTAATGATTTTAAGAATGATATTAATCAGAAAGAAAACCGGGAACCGGTTATGATTAACGAGTATCTCCGGAATCTTCCTACAGTCTGCATTGATGACAGAGAATATAAATTCATAAACGGAATAGGCTACGGAATTGACGGATACTGCTGCGAGGAAGGTGACAGGCTTCGTGCCATATCTGCAAAGCCGGTTAATTACACATTAATTGCCATTAAGGGCATTTTAACGAAATTCAAGTCAAGAAATGCCGTGATAACCGTAGACGGAGTATCCAGAGAATTCCGTAAGGTCTGGCTTGCACCCACCATGCTTGGCAGATTCTACGGAGGCGGAATGATGGTTACACCTCGTCAGGACAGACTGAATAAAGAACATACGGTAACCAATGCGGTAATGTACGGAAGGGGAAGGCTGATAACATTAATGCGCTTTCCGGCCATATTTAAGGGAGAACATGTTAAATATACGGATATGATGAGTTTTATGGAAGGACATGAGATAACCGTGGAATTTGACAGCCCCTGTGCCCTTCAGGTGGATGGGGAGACATTCCTCAACGTAAAAAAATACACAGTTAAGTACGCATAAAAATTTTTTTCCTGCAAATATTATTCCCAAAGTTATTTATATTGAAAAGGAAAGATTAGCTATGGGAAAGACAGGAAAAGCCAGCATTGAATTTGATAATCCCCCATATATCAGGGAATATGCTTCCGTAGTGGGAGAGAAGGAGGGCTGTGGCCCTTTAGGCTCCTATTTTGACGAGATAGTTAAAGACCCTATGGCGGGACAGAATACATGGGAGGAAGCTGAAAGCCAGTTCCAGAAAAAAGCTGTGGAAGTACTGCTTAAAAAGTCAGGTCTTAAGAAAGAAGATATACGGTATCTTTTTTCGGGGGATTTACTTGGGCAGTTGATTGCAACTTCTTTCGGGATACAGAGCTTTGAGATTCCTCTTTTTGGTTTATACGGAGCATGCTCCACAATGGGAGAGGCCATGAGCCTGGGGGCGTCCTTTGTGGCAGCGGGTTACGCGGAAAATGTAATTTCCATGACTTCAAGTCATTTTGCCAGTGCGGAAAAACAGTTTCGATATCCTCTGGAATACGGCAATCAAAGGCCATTGTCTGCTACCTGGACCGTTACAGGTTCAGGAGGTGTAATTATAAGCAGCAAACAAAGCGGTGGGTGCAGAATTAAAGGCATTACCACCGGAAAAATAGTGGACTACGGCGTATCTGATTCTTTTAACATGGGGGCGGCAATGGCTCCTGCAGCCTGTGATGTTATTTATAATCATTTTATGGATTTTG
>JBJEND010000151.1:0-10334 GCA_051880015.1 Butyrivibrio sp.
AGTTTTCCGTACTGTAATTCCGCAGCCTTCTCCAGATTATATTCTCTCTGGGCTGCCTGAATTTCACGGTTAATATTATCTATATCTTCTCTTAACCGGCTGAGCCTGTCTACAGAGGCTTTTTCATTATCCCACTGAGCCTTTCTGGCTGCAAAATCATTACGTATTTCTGCCAGTTCCTCCTGTAATTCAACGAGACGTTTCTTACTGATATCGTCGGTTTCTTTTTTAAGGGCTGCCTCTTCTATTTCCATCTGCATAATTTTACGGGATAATTCATCCAGTTCGGCAGGCATGGAATTAAGTTCAGTCTTAATCAATGCACAGGCCTCATCCACCAGATCTATTGCCTTGTCCGGCAGAAATCTGTCAGAAATATATCTGTGGGAAAGGGTTGCAGCGGCCACCAGTGCAGCATCCGTTATCTTGACTCCGTGATATACCTCGTAGCGCTCCTTAAGCCCCCTTAAAATGGATATGGTATCCTCCACTGTAGGCTCATCCACCAGAACCGGCTGGAATCTTCTTTCCAGAGCAGCATCCTTTTCAATATATTTGCGGTACTCGTCCAGGGTAGTAGCACCGATACAGTGAAGCTCACCACGGGCCAGCATAGGCTTTAACATATTGCCGGCATCCATTGAACCGTCGGTCTTGCCTGCTCCTACTATGGTGTGAAGCTCATCTATGAACAGAATAATTCTTCCGTCGCTCTTTTTCACCTCCTCCAGAACGGATTTCAGACGTTCCTCAAATTCACCTCTGTATTTGGCACCTGCTACCAGCGCTCCCATATCCAGTGAGAAAATAGTCTTATCTTTAAGTCCTTCAGGGACATCCCCACGGACGATTCGCTGGGCAAGTCCTTCAACTACTGCGGTTTTACCTACGCCGGGTTCGCCGATAAGCACCGGATTATTTTTGGTTTTTCTGGAAAGGATTCTGATAACATTACGAATTTCTCCGTCCCTGCCTATAACCGGGTCAAGCTTCTGCTCTCTTGCCCTTTCCACAAGGTCCACACCATATTTATTAAGAGTATCATATGTGGCCTCCGGATTATCCGTATTAACGGATTTATTACCTCTTACGGTCTGTAAAGCCTGAAGAAAGCTGTTTCTGTTCACATTATGATTTTTAAAAATTTCCTTAACAGCATTATTAGGGTATTTAATTAAAGTCAGGAAAATATGCTCCACTGAGACATAAGAATCTCCCATTGCCTTGGCCTCGTCCTCTGCACACAGAAGGACTTTATTAAGAGCCTGGCTGATACGAAGTTCCACATCTCCCGACACCTTTGTCTTGCGGTTGAGCGCCTGTTCACAGCCTGCCGAAAAAGCATTAACATCAATATTCATCTTCTCCAGCAGATTTTTAATAAGGCTGTCATCCAGTTCCAGTAAAGCCATCAGAAGATGCTCCTGGTCAACCTCCTGATTGCCGTATTCATATGCCAGCTTTTCACTGTTCTGCAAAGCCTCAACGGACTTCTGGGTAAATTTCTGAATATTCATAAACAAACACCTCTTTTCAAATGAACATTTTTATGTTCTAGTTGCAATATAACACTTGTTATTAGCACTGTCAAGAGGTGAGTGCTAATTTTTTTAATATTTTCACTCTCTGATTTTGCTGTTATTCCTTGATGACAGCAGCAGTGATGTTATCAGCGCCACAATAGGCACCGTAAGTATTACGCCGATGCTTCCTGCCACTCCCTGCATTATTTCTATCCCAATATTATATGAATTAATTATCTGTCTGAAGGGAAGGTCATAGGCATAGTTAATTACCAGGGTGCTCACCGAGCTTCCCACAAAGGCAAGGATTAATGTATTGGACATGGTTCCCATCATATCCCTTCCTACATTCATACCGCTTTTAAACAGCTGTTTCCATGTCAGGCCACTTGTCTGCTCATTAATTTCGGAAATAGCTGAAGATACTGACATGGCCACATCCATAACCGCTCCCAGAGAGGCAATGAGTATTCCGGAGAACAAAAGGGCTCCTATTTTAATCCTGGTATTCTGCCCTACATATACAAGAGTTTCAATATTGGATACATTATAGCCGTCGATATCAGCCGCAAGTCCAAACAGCCATGCACTTATACCTGCCACAAGTACTCCTGTTACAGTTCCGGCTATAGCGCAGAAGGTTTTAACGGTATACCCGCCGATAAGGTACATAGTCACAACTGTGGTGACCAATGCAATGATAACAGCGGCCCAGAAGGGTGAAAAACCTGTATAAATCAACGGAAGATATATAAAAATTATGGCAACAAAGGTAAATACAAGTCCTGCCACCGCCTTTATGCCGTTTTTGCCCCCGATGGCACACACTAAAAGCATGAATACAGCCACGAAAATAAATATCTGGGCCGTGCGGTCCTTGGAATATACGGATACGTTTTTAGTATCTCCCGATACACTCATTGTAACAATTATTCTGTCATTTTTATCGCATACAGCCCCGAAAAGATTTCCTTCGGCACTGGTTGCTTCAAGGACCTCCCCTTTATAATCTCCGGAAAGTATTTCCACACTCAGAAGCTGGTACCCCACTCTTACTCCGTCCGGGTTAAGATTATCCCTGATTACCTCCACAACCCTTGCACTCTCATAAGAGTATCCTTTTGTAGAGACCATTTCCGTCTTTTCAACGCTATAAAACCGGGTGACTGCCACAACAAGAGCAGCCACACCGGCTAATATTACTATAAGACGGATTATAAATTTCTTTCTATCCGACATATAGTTATTCTGTTACCTTTCTCTTCTTATCAGAAATCACAAGGCCAGCAGCACCTACAAGAGATACACCGGCAATGCCAAACCATACCCATACAGGCATTGCACTGTCACCTACTCCTACGTTGCCCGGATTCTGTCCTGAACCAGTATCAGTTTTCTTTAACGTAAGTGCTTTTACTGCATCCTGTAAAGAAGTAATTGCACTGGCTACTGCCTGTGAATCAGACTCTGCATTATCAAAAATCTTCTGTGCCGCTTCTATTGTGCTAAGGAGAGCCTTTACGGATTCTTCTGTGTAATTGCCTGCCTTTAATGCTGCCTGATAAGCACTGTCAGCGGTTTCAAGCTGTGTCTCAAGAGCCGTTTTATCTGCGGATTTAACTATTGTATATGCTGTTTTGATTCCACCATCAGCCACAAGTTCTTCGTTGGTAGCCGCATCATAGGTTCTTACCGTAAGAGTTGTTTCAGTAATATCAATTACTGAATATGTAGGTCTCCAGCTCTGACATCTTGCAGCAATATAATCCTGCTGTGTACCAATTAACTGATAGAACTTACTACCTGTTGAAGAGTTTGCTTCAAAATAAACTGTTCCTTCGGGATCAATTACCTTGTTAACATCAGCAGTTCCGGTAAGAACGTCATAGCAGTTGTTCTGCTCTAAATAAGCAGCAAACTCGTCTGTTCCTGTTGAAGGTGCCGAAGTATAAGCAGTATGGGTCTGTCCGTCTGCTGATAACTGATAAGTCCTTGAATATGTATGGTCATGTCCCTGAAGAACTACGTCAATATCATATTTATCAATAAGGGGTGTAAGCTGTGTACGGAGTGCAATGCCATCTGTATCTGAATGATCATAGCCTGAACCATAAATATCCTGATGGAACATAAGTATTTTCCACACCGTATCATCATTATTCTGTATTGCTTCCTTAATTACGTTTTCATGGGTTGCACAGTTGTAGTTGTTGGTATCAATACTTATAAAAAGCGTATTGCCATATCGGAAATAGTAATCAGTTCCTGCTGCTGTTTTACCGTTGGTATTATCGGATGATGTCTGAATATTCGGATAATAAAAGTGATTTGAATAATTCACCGACTTTGAATCATGGTTACCGATTGTAGGTGCAATCGGAAGACTTCTTAATACTGACGGATTAAGGAATCCTGAATATTCAATCTGCTGCTGAAGTTTATTAGCATCATTTGATACACTTGTCTGGTTAATCTGGTCACCAGCTGAAAGAATAAAGCTCAAATTGCTGTGGGCGCTTACTGCATTTTCCAATGTATGATACCAGTTGTAAGCATCGTTCATTGCATAATATTCTTTATTTTCAGTAGTTCCTGCTGCTGTTTCCTGTGCTGTAGAAGCACCAATTTGTGGATCTCCCACATACATTACTGAAAAGCTATCCGTGGACTGTGTCTTATATTCATATGTGTCTGACCATTGTCCGTCTACAAGATACTGATATTTGTATGTTGTATTT
The DNA here is from genome assembly GCA_051880015.1 of Butyrivibrio sp. Lineage (GTDB taxonomy): Bacteria > Bacillota > Clostridia > Lachnospirales > Lachnospiraceae > Eshraghiella. The sequence continues at coordinate 4,262 of JBJEND010000151.1, forward strand.
TCAGTAAGTCCCGTTACCGTAACCTTACCCGGGTACAGTGTGACATCGGCTGTTCCGTCATTAAAGGTCTCTGCTGCAGCTGTATCCTGACTTCCTTCAAAAATGCGGATAGTATCTCCGTCTGCATCCATTAACTTAACCATAGGAGTTTCCTGGGTTAATGAATACCATGCAAAATTTAATTTAGTTGCATCCTCACCCGGTGTAAGAGCTGCAAGCTCATAATTATTTTTCACATTCTCCCATTTGGTTTTCCATTCATTCCACTCTTCGCTGTCTGCATACACATTAGAATATACGGTATGCTCATCTGTCTCTGAGCCGTCTTCAACATAGCAGGCGTCCTTAACCTGTGTTCCTGTTGTCTGTGAGCTTGATGCATCATTCCATGCTGCTCTCATGGAACTTCTGGCATAGGCTTCGGATGTTCCCATTGCAAGACTTGCAACCATTGTGGCCATAAGCACTGCTGCTACGACTTTTTTTGTTTTTCTCATAATTATCCTCCATATTTATCGAACCCTGATGGTTCATCATAATATTCCGGATAGACCGTGTTTTACCGTCATCCGCAGTTATATGATAAAATATGGATGTAAAAAAAGATTTACAACACTTGTAAATTATAAGTAAAAACTCAGCACCTTATTCCCATCTCTTCGCAGAACAGTCCGGCTATTTCTTCAGTTTTTTCAACAGCTCCGTTCTTAAGCCAAATAATTGCCGTATCAAATAACGCACCCATGAAAATATACAGCCTGTATTGTCTGACGGAATCAGGTTTTTCGGTTCCGGCATTAAGCTCATGAAAACTGTTTAGCTTCTCCAGAAGTCCAAGACCATATCCGAACTTGTATAAATCCAGTACATATCTTCTGAATCTTTTAAAATATTGGAAGCATCTTAAAATATGATTATAGTTATAACACTCGGTCAGCTCATAATCGGCTTTTTCCCTAAAATCTTCCAAAATGTCATCAACCAGGGTCATTAAAACATCCTCTTTTGAATTGTAATTTCTGTAAAAAGAGGCTCTGGCAACACCGGCTTCATTAATTATTTCCGTAATGGAAATTTCCGAAATACTTTTATCGTGCAATAATTTCAGAAGAGCTTCCGTTATACTTTTTTTAACTCTTTGATTGGCTTCTTTTCTTTTATCCATTATGTCTCTTCCTGTTTTTCTTTTTCATTAAATAAATTTCAGCGATTCATATTTTACCATAATCGGCATTTATTGTCATTAATTTTAAAACTATTCTTTCTAATCTTCACAAAAAATGCTATACTGGATAAAAGTGCAATAATATGTAAGGTGAATTATGAAACAGAATTATAAAATTACAATAGCTTATGACGGAACAAGATATTACGGATGGGAGCATCAGCCCAATACCGATTTAACTATTCAGGGGAAAATCGAAAGTGTGCTTGAAAAGCTGGCCGGTGTCCCTGTGGAGGTAATCAGTGCCGGGCGGACGGATGCGGGAGTACACGCCAAAGGTATGACTGCCAATTTTGTATTGGACAATCCATTAAATACCAATGACATACGAAACTATTTCAACAGATATCTTCCGGATGATATATGTGTTCTGGAAGTACATGAGGCCTCTTTGCGATTCCACAGCCGCTATAACGCTTTAGGCAAGACATATTGCTACACCTGCTATACCGGGCCTGTCAAGCCTGTTTTTGACAGAAAATATGTATATTATCTGGACCGTGAACCCGATATGGAAAGAATGCGTGAGGCTGCAGAATATCTTAAGGGCACCCACGATTTTGCAGCCTTTTGCAGTAACCCCAGAATGAAAAAGTCCACCGTAAGGAAGGTGGACCGTATTGATATTGCCCGGAAAGGGCCATATATTACTTTCACATATCATGGAACCGGATTTCTCCAGCATATGATTAGAATACTTACCGGAACCCTGCTGGAGACAGGCTACGGCAAAATACAGTCTGACAGTATACCGGGTATAATAGAATCTAAGCAGCGGTCCCTGGCAGGACCCACGGCTCCGGCATGCGGACTGTGTCTTATGGAAGTGGATTACAATTAATAATTACTGTCTGATAACCACCTCTCCGATGCAGTCCATTACCGCATCCCCGAATATTACCTCTCCCACACTGTCAGCGATAATTACTCCTGACTTGGGATTTTTAACGGAAACTATATGTCCCTTGATATCTGCATTGACTTCAGAATATTCAAAGGATAAATCCGTTTCTTCCATGGTACAGTTAATAAGCTTGAGACCTGTACAGTAACACAGGGGCTGGGTTCCGATTATTTTACAGTTAATCAGTGTAAGATTTTCTGAGAACCACGCCAGATATTCACCCTTAACGATACAGTTTTCCACCACAACATTTTTACTGTGCCAGAAGGCGTCTTTTGTATCCAATCTTGAATTGGATATATGAAGATTCTCCATATACTGGAATGAATATTTACCCTTCATGTCAACATTGTCAAGCATCACATCCCGACTGTCTAAGAATATGTATTCCGACTCTATTCTTGAATCTTTAAGTTCAATTCCCCTGGATTTCCAGCCGAACTCAGGTGACAGGATATCGCATTCCGTCAGCTTAATATTATGGCATTCCCTCACTGCCTTAATTCCGTTAATCACCGTAGAATGAATAACACCGTCCCCTGCATACCATATGGGTGCCCTGGTAAGCTCATCCAGTTCTGAATTATTAAGCTCAAATTTTTTTACATGCCATAAAGGATATCTCAAAGAAAATTTACATTTATCCACAACAATATCAGAGGATTCCTTCAGGACGGATTCTCCGTCCGCCGGGCCGGCGAAAACACAGTTTTGTATTTCGGCACATTTTATGCCATATAAAGCACGTTCTTCGTCATATGTCTGTCCCGTAATCAGTTTCATTATGTTCTCCTGCTTTTATTAATTTTATCCAGATATTTTTTGGTTTCCGCAACCACAACTCCATTAAGCGCCAGAAGTGCTATGATGTTAGGTATTGCCATTAATCCGTTGAAAATATCCGCAATGGTCCATACTGCCGATATTGTCATAAACGGGCCGAAAAATACACATCCTATGTATACAATGCGGTATGCCTTCACTACTCCCATTCTGCCCCCGGTAAGGTATTCCAGACAGCGTTCACTGTAGTAATCCCATCCCAGAATGGTGGTAAAAGCAAAAAACACAAGACAGAGCATTAAAATAAATGAAGATATCTGTTCAGGGAATGGCAGTCCCAGCTGAAATGCTTTGGTGGTAACCTCTACTCCGTCCAGTCCCATATCCCATGCCCCAGTAATAACAATGGCAAGTCCGGTCATAGTACATATAATAATGGTATCAATAAATGTTCCAAGCATTGATACAAGGCCCTGTTTGGCCGGTTCATCAGTCCTGGCAGATGCTGCTGCAATGGGTGCACTTCCAAGTCCGGCCTCATTGGAGAATATTCCTCTGGCAATCCCCTTCTGCATTGCCACTATCATGGCTCCCAGGGCACCGCCTGCAACTGCCTTGAGCCCGAAGGCACTTTTAACAATCGTTACAAATGCTGCCGGAACGGCTTTAATATTAAAAACAATTATCAGAAGTGCGGCAATAACATATGTGACCGCCATAAAAGGTACAACTACCTGGGCAACAGAAGAGATTCTCTTAAGTCCTCCTATTAATACAAGAGCAACAAAGGCAGTAATCAGTACGGCAGCAATTACCACCGTCCATGAATATTCATTTCCGAACAGGCTTACTGTCCATGAATTATCACTGTCAAAAAAATTATTAACTGCACCGGCAATGCCGTTTACCTGGGTAAAGGTACCTATTCCAAGAAGTCCCACTCCTACTCCGAAAAATGCAAACATCTTGGCAAGCCATTTCCACCTGGGGCCCATACCCTTCTCTATATAATAGAAAGGTCCTCCGATAATGTGTCCGTCCTCAGAAACTTTTCTGTATTTAACTGCCAACAGACATTCTGAATATTTTGTTGCCATTCCCACAAGCGCAGCTATCCACATCCAGAACAATGCACCCGGACCGCCTGCAACTATGGCCGTCGCAACTCCTACAATATTACCTGTACCTATGGTAGCTGAAAGAGCGGTACATAAAGCACCGAAGCTGGACACCTCTCCATGCTTACCATCTCCTTCCTTGGCAAACATATTTCTGAAAGCCCGGGGAAGATTCCTAAACTGAACTCCCTTTAACCTTATGGTCAGAAAAAGTCCGCTAAGAAGTATAAATACAACCAAAGGTATTCCCCATACCAAATTGTCTATCTTTGTGAGTATTCTGCTAATCTGATCTAACATTTATCTTTCTCCCCCGTCTTCTCCGTGGGATTTCCTGCCTTTATTGGCTATTAAAATAATAATTACGGCAATAATTACAAGAATAATGCCTGCAGGAATTATAACGGTAAATGGGTTAAACGTATTGGGGTCAAATAATTTGTTCATTAATTCATGCTCCTTTTGTTTTTATACTCATTATATTAATGTTCGGTATTTTTTTCAACAAAGTAATTTATATATTGACAAATAAACTTCCTATGTCATAATAGTTGTTGATAAATCAACATCAAGGAGATTTCAATGTCTGATAATTTGAAAGAAACCGTTACGGAACGATTTGACAATTTTGTTACGGGTATCACCTCCATAAACCGGAGCCTGCAGCGTATTAAGAAAATGAAAATGGCAGGCTTCCATCTTAAGGGCATACATGTAATGTGTCTGTTCAAACTGTATCACAATCCGGAGGGCATGACCCTCACCGGACTTGCATCCCAATGCTGTGAAGATAAGGCCGCTATTTCAAGAACTGTATCCGACCTTACCAAAAAAGGCCTAGTTATGGCAGATTCAGCGGCAAAATACAGAGCCCCCCTTATACTTACCCCTGAAGGCAGAAAAATTGCCGTCTCCATCGATGAGATGGTATACAATGCAGTTCTGGCAGGAGGCGACGGTCTAACTGATGAAGAACGTGCTGTTTTCTACAAGGCTCTTTCCCATATTTCGGACAATTTGGAAACCTATTTAAATAATCAAGCAGGAGGAAACTATGAATCCGATTAAAAAAGTATATTGCAGAACCTTTCAGACTGTTTTTAAAGCAGCACTTCCTTTCCTTCCATACCGTAAGCCTCAAAGACTGGACGGAATTGATTCGCTGCCGGATATTCTTTGCAGTAAAAATATAGAATCCGTACTTCTGGTTACAGATAAAAGTATACGTTCTCTGGGGCTTACCTCCCATTTAGAACAACTCCTGGCTTCGGAGGATATAAGCTGTACTGTATATGATAACACCGTGGCCAACCCCACCACTGATAATGTGGAAGAAGCAAGACAGCTTTATATCGACAATAACTGTCAGGCTTTAATCGGCTTTGGAGGCGGCTCCTCCATTGACTGTGCTAAGGCAGTGGGCGCCCGCATAGTTAAGCCTAATCAGTCTCTTGCGCAGATGAAGGGGATTTTAAAGGTTCATCATAAGCTGCCTCCTCTCTTCGCAATCCCCACAACCGCAGGAACAGGAAGCGAAACCACTCTTGCGGCAGTCATAGTAGATTCCGAGACAAGGCATAAATACCCTGTTAACGATTTCCCCCTCATCCCGCATTATGCGGTTCTGGACCCGGAGGTAACCCGTTCATTGCCACCGTTTCTTACCGCCACTACCGGAATAGATGCCCTGACCCATGCGGTGGAGGCATATATAGGTCGTTCAACTACTGCCGGAACCAGAAAAGATTCCGTCAAAGCGGTTCAGCTTATATTTAAATATCTGCCAACTGCATACAGCGATGGTCAGAATATGACTGCCCGTAAGAAAATGCTGTATGCCGCATATCTTGCAGGCAGTGCCTTTACGAAATCCTATGTAGGTTATGTACATGCAGTTGCCCATTCTCTGGGAGGAGAATACAATACTCCCCACGGGCTGGCCAATGCAGTTTTACTTCCCCATGTACTCAGAGCCTACGGGAAAACCGTATATCCGAAGCTGGCCCGTCTGGCAAGAGCTGCCGGTATAGTATCGGAAAACAC
>JBJEND010000152.1:0-10300 GCA_051880015.1 Butyrivibrio sp.
TGTGAATTTCCCGGACAAAATCGCTGTCAGGGATACAGAAAGCTGTGATACATATACGGAACTGAAAAACAACTCCATGGAAGCAGGTTCATATCTGTTGCAATACGGATTAACCAAAAGACCTGTAGCCATGTTTATGGAGAAGAGTGTCAGGACGCTGGAGCTTTTTTTCGGAACAGTATATTCCGGTAATTTTTATGTGATGATTGATCCGAGTTTTCCTATTGAACGAATTAACAGAATATTAGAGGTTCTTCAGCCCTTTGCTGTCATAACTGTTAAAGAACATCTGGACAAGTTAAGGGAAAGCTCATATAAGGGAGATGTTTTTCTTGAGGATGAAGTGCACCGGGAAATTGACAGTGATGGACTTGCCCGAATCAGGAAAGCCATGACGGAAACTGATCCTTTGTACGGAATTTTCACTTCCGGCTCTACCGGAGTTCCCAAATGCGTGCTTATCGGACACAGTTCAGTAATAGATTTTATTAATGTATTTACAAATACTTTTAACATTACCGGCAATGATGTGCTGGGCAATCAGGCTCCCTTTGACTTTGATGTTTCTGTTAAGGACATATATTCCTGTATGAAGACGGGAGCCACGCTGGTACTTATACCAAAATCATACTTTATGTTTCCTGCATCCATTATGGAATGGCTGGAGGAAAATAAAGTCACGACACTTATATGGGCGGTTTCCGCACTGTGCCTGTTAAACAGGCTTCACGGACTGAAATATATGCAGCTTACCGCATTGAATAAGGTCCTGTTCAGCGGAGAGGCCATGCCGGTTAAACATCTTTCCCAATGGATGGAATATTATCCCGATGCAATGTTTGTAAATCTTTACGGACCTACGGAAATCACCTGTAACTGTACGTATGAAATTATTGACAGGCAATATGCGGAAACTGATAAGATTCCCATAGGCCGGCCCTTTGATAATGAGAATGTATTTCTTTTATCCGAGTCGGATGAAAACATTGTACAACCGGGGGTTGCCGGGGAAATATGTGTATCGGGAAGATGCCTTGCCCTGGGATATTATAATAATAAAGAGGCCAATGAAAAGGCTTTTACCCTCAATCCTCTCAACGGGTTGTATAATGAACGTATTTACAGAACCGGAGATTTAGGATATTATGGTGAAGACGGAAAACTGCATTTTGCCGGAAGAAAAGATTTTCAGATAAAGCACATGGGACACCGCATCGAACTTGAGGAAATAGACAGTGCGGTAAACAGTGTTAAAGGAATTGAAAGAAGCCTGTGTTTCTTTGATGAAAATAAAAACAAAATAGTATCTGTTTATGTGGGAGATAAGGAACCCAAGGATTTAATGGCAGCCCTTCGCAGTAAAATCCCTGACTGGATGGTTCCCAATGTAATGCTTCCCATAGCTGAAATGCCCCTTAACAAAAACGGTAAAATAGACAGAAACGTCCTTAAAGAATATTACAATACGAGGAGAAAATAGTATGGAGAGGGAGATAATAGAGCAGATAAAGAAAGACTGCACCGGCTCTTTTTATCTGTTCGATATCGACAGGCTGTATGAAAGGGTACGCCTTATCTATGAGACTCTGGGAAACAGGGCAGGCATATGTTATGCAATGAAAGCCAATCCTTTTCTCCTGGACAGCCTTAGGAATTTCACTGATTATTTTGAGGTTTGTTCTCCGGGAGAATATGAGATATGTTTCAAAAGAAATATTAATCCCGGTAAAATAATTGTTTCCGGCGTTAATAAAACTAAAGAAACAATGGAGAGAATATTGGAGCTTGGAAAGGGAAAGGGCATTTTTACCGTAGAATCTTTGCAGCATTATAATATTCTCAAAGAACTGGCCCGGACTCACGGAATACACATAAAGCTTATTCTGAGACTTTCAAGCGGCAATCAGTTTGGTATGGATAATGATACATTATTCAAAGTGCTGGAGGATTTGACCAAAACGGAAGAACTGGAATTTTACGGAATTCATTATTATTCCGGGACCCAGAAGAAATTAACTAAAATTAACACTGAATTGGAGATGTTGGAATGTCTGGGAGCATCCATACATGACAAATACGGTATAACTCCAAGGCTTCTGGAATACGGCCCGGGACTTTCTGTCTCGTATTATGTGGGAGATAAATCTGTTTCGCCGGATGAACAACTGAACAGTTTGAAAGAGGGACTTGGTAAAATTACTTCCTTTGAGGGAATTAATATTGAACTGGGAAGATTTATTGCTTCAGAGTGCGGAATGTTTATCACAAATGTTATAGATATAAAGAAAAATTTTGACATAAATTATTGTATTCTCGATGGAGGAATACATCAGCTTAATTATTACGGCCAGCTTCTTGGAATGAAAAGTCCCTTTGTTGAAGCCGTTACCTGTAACGAAGGCCCGACAGTAAAATATAATTTATGCGGTTCCCTTTGTACCGTATCGGATATTCTGGTTAAGGAAAAAGAACTTCCCATGCTGGAACCGGGAGATTACCTTATTTTCCGAAACTGTGGAGCTTACTCAGTTACGGAGGCAATGGCACTGTTCTTAAGCCGGGATATGCCGGGAGTATATACATATTCTGAAGCAGAAGGAATATGCTGCTTAAGAAAATCTACAGATACATATAAATTAAACACCAACGAGGAGGAATAACAATGGAAGAATTATTGGAAATTTTAGAGGAAATAGCACCGGGAGTCGATTTTGAAAACTGCACAACATTAATCGATGACCATATTCTGGATTCATTCGGAATACTTCAGCTTGTTTCTGAGATGGAGGATGCTTTTGATGTGGAAATAGCTCCTTCTGAACTTACAACAGAGAATTTTAATTCTGCCAAATCACTTTGGGCAATGATTACCAGACTGAAAGGGGAATAATAAAATGTCTTACCATTTGGTAAAATATTTTGCCCTGTTTCTTCCGGTAGTAATCATTCTGTATCAGATAGTACCGAAAAAATTCCGATTTGCCGTTTTACTCTGTGCGGATTATGTGTTCTTTTTTCTGTTCAGTAAATGGCTTATATTCTATCTGCTTGGCTCCACCCTGATTACCCATTTCACGGGATTGTGGCTTGAGAAAACAGAACAGTCGGGAGCGTACAAGGGGGCAGAACTTACCCGCAGAAAGCGGAAAATTCTGGCGTTGGGAATCATATTCAACCTGGGAATACTGATTGTACTTAAATACTTTAATTTTATTGCCGGTAATGTAACGGGATTAATTAATGTGTTTGGTGGTGATATTGATTTTACTCCCATTAAGTTTCTTGTACCGATAGGAATATCATATTACACACTGGAGATTATAGGCTACCTTACGGATGTGTACAGAAATACACAGAAGGCAGAACACAATATAGCCAAAACAGCATTGTTTCTCAGCTTTTTTCCCCAGACGATGGAAGGACCAATCTGCCGTTTCCACCAGACAGCAGATAAACTGTATGCAGGCGAGGGCATAAGCTATACTAACCTGAAAAAAGGATACCAGAGAATACTCTGGGGACTTTTTAAAAAGATTGTTATTGCGGACAGGCTTGCTCCGGATGTAGGGGTGATATTTGATTCGTATTCATCCATGGGAGGCATATTTGTAATTTTTGGTGCACTGATGTATACCTGTCAGCTTTATATGGAGTTTTCAGGATGCATGGATATAATAATCGGTTCGGGAGAAATTTTCGGAATAACTCTTCCGGAGAATTTCAGACAGCCGTTTCTGGCCAAAAATGCTTCCGAATTTTGGAGGAGATGGCATATAACCCTGGGAACATGGTTTAAGGATTATATTTTTTATACGGTATCCCTTGCGAAGCCGGTTAAGAATTTTGCCAAAAAAGTTAAAAACCGTTTCGGAAAAAATGTGAGCAAGTTTGTGGCTCCCACAATAGCTCTGTTTTGCGTATGGATATGTAACGGACTGTGGCATGGTGCCAAATGGACATTCATATTCTACGGAATGTATTATTTTGTATTGATTTTTCTGGAAAATATTACGGAAGAACCGGTTAAGAAGCTTACGGACAAGCTTAAGATAAACCGGGAATCCCTCATATACAGAATACTTCAGGGCGCAAAGCTTATGGTTATTGTGGCGGTGGGAGAACTGTTTTTCAGGGCGGATACCGTTAAAGACGGATTCCTTATGATAGGAAGAATCTTTTCTAATTTCGGACTGTCACAATTTAAAGCAGGCTATAGCAAATTTAGTATGGATATTTATGACTGGATAATAGTTGCTGTAGGGGTAATTATTGTATCGGTTGTGGGTATTCTCCACGAAAAGGGAATTTCAGTAAGGGATAAGATTGCTTCACTGGCACTTCCCATAAGGTGGGCAGTATGGTATGCAGGTATCCTGATTGTAGTCTTTTTCGGTGCCTACGGATTCGGATATGCGGCAGTGGATTTAATCTATGCCGGATATTAGGGGGATAATATGAAAAAAACACTTAAAAAAGTAATCAGAGCACTTTGCTTTCTCATCGGACTTGTAATTATTCTTGAGGCTGCTTCTCTGATTATTAAACCTAAAGATGAGATATATAACTGTTATGCCGTGGAGCAGAAGCTTAAATCCATGAAACTGGAATATAACAGTCCGGATGTGCTTTTTGCAGGCGATAGTGAGACCTATGCCAACTTTTCACCTCTTCAAATGTGGAATGAGCAGGGCTTTACTTCATATGTGATGGGTATTTCCGCACAGCGTCTTTGTGATACATATGCTCTTTTGAAAGAAGCTTTGGAAGATGAGGGAGTCAGGCTGGTGGTATTGGAGACTAACTGTCTGTACAGGAATTCTTCCACATATAATGACAATAAAGATAAAGTTATGAATGTGGCAAGTGATATTTTTCCTGTGCTTAAATACCATTCCAGATGGCAGAATTACCTTCCCGGAGCAAACGGGGAAACCTTTGTGTCTGAGGAAAGAATGTACAAAGGATTCCGTCTGAGATTTAATAAAGAGAAGTACTCCGGCAAGGAATGGATGGAAGAAACGGATTCTGTGGAGAAAATTTCCAACAGGAATCTTGAATATCTGGACGCAATTAAGGAGCTGTGCAAAGAAAAAAATGTGGAACTTATGCTGGTAAGTGCTCCCTCCCCAAAATGTTGGAATTATAAAAGGCATAATGCCGTAGTCCAATGGTCCGAAGAAAACGGTATAGATTTTCTGGATATGAATCTTATGGATAAAGAACTGGAAATTGACTGGAATAAAGACAGCAGAGATGGCGGAAACCACATGAATTATTACGGCGCTGTCAAAGTATCTTCATATCTGTCCGCATATTTGTCGGACAAATATAATCTTCCGGACCACAGGGAAGATGAGGCGTATAACAACTGGAATGAAAGCTATGAAAAATATGCCGAAACAATTAATAAAAAGACTTCTTCCAAAAAGAAGTGATATTGAAAGGGCTTCCTTACGGATGCTCTTTTTTGGTTGAAGAGACTTTAATAATATGCTATAATTCGTTGACTGCATGAGGAAACAGGTGCAAATCCTGTACGGGCCCGCCGCCGTGAGATACGTTAATATGTTATCCTTGCCCAAAGCCGCAATTTGGGGACAAGTCATTGGAGAATCCGAGAAGACCGGATAACATGTATCAAGTCGAAATATTCATGCTGTCTGAAAACTTTGTAATAACCGCGGGCGCCGGTTAAAAGTTAAAATATTATATTTATAAAGGAGACATTTTTATGACGAAAAAAACAACTTACAGAAAAATTTCGTTAATCCTTTGTATTGTGCTTATTGCGGCCATGGCACTGTTTACAACAGGTTGTAACGACAATTCCAAATCTCTTGAGAAAATCACAAAAGACAGCGGGGCTGTAATGGATGCCACCACTGAGGAGTCCAATGTAAAACTCATGGGAGAGGGAGATCACTCTTTCTTTTTCACTGTAACTGATAAGGACGGCAAGGAAACCCGGTTTGAAATCCATACGGATAAAACCGTTGTGGGTGATGCTTTACAGGAGCTGAAACTTATTGCCGGAGATGACAGTGAATACGGATTATATGTAAAAGAGGTAAATGGGATAACTGCTGATTACGATAAGGACGGAGTATACTGGGCGTTTTATATTGATGGTGCCTATGCTTCAACGGGAGTGAGCAGCACTGACATTACTGAGGGAGCAGAGTATTCTTTTAAGGTTGAAAAATAATGAAGCCTACAGTTAAAGAAATAGCAATATTCGGAATGCTGGGAGGACTGATGTATGCTTCAAAGGTAATTATGGAATTTCTTCCCAATGTGCATCTGCTGGGAGTTTTTACCGTGGCGATTACAGTGGTTTACAGACAGAAGGCTATCTTCCCCATATACATATTTGTATTTATTACAGGACTCTTTGCGGGTTTTGCTTCGTGGTGGATTCCGTATCTTTATATATGGACCGTTTTGTGGGGTTTTGTTATGCTGCTTCCCCGTAAACTTCCTCCTAAGGCAGCACCTGTAATATATATGTGTGTGTGTGCATTACACGGATTTTTATACGGGACCTTATATGCGCCTGCCCAGGCTTTGCTCTTTGGATTGGATTTTAAGGGTATGGTTGCATGGATTGTGGCAGGACTGCCCTGGGATGTTGTACACGGAGTAAGTAATTTCATATGTGGAATCCTTATAGTTCCTATTACATCTGCTTTAAAACTGACACAAAAAAGTGTAAACTGATAGATTGGTGACCTTTCTTGAAATTTCCCCTCTATTTTATTGAGGGGAAATTTTTACTTGAAAGCTGGAATTACATGGAAGATAAAGAAATAATTAATTTATTCTGTAATCAGTCTGAGACGGCTGTTGCGGAGATAATGAATAAATACGGCAGATACATATATCTCATTGGCCTGTATATTACGGGAAAGCATGAGGACGCAGAGGAATGCCTTAATGACAGCCTGCTCATATTGTGGAGGAAAATACCTTCATGCAGACCTGTACACCTTCCTGCATATATACATAAAATTGCTTATCGTGTGGCTCTGGGTAAAAAGGATTACTATATGGCGGGGAAAAGAAGCCTTTATGCGCAGGAGTCCTTTGAAGAAAATGAATTTTATATAGAGACTGCGTATAATATTGATACTCATATTGAGAAAATGGGTATAATAACAGCATTACGGAATTTTTATACCGGTTTGTCCGAAGAAAAACGCAGGGTATTTACCGAAAAATATATGAAACTGTCCACGGTGGATGAAATTGCCGCAAAATACGGAATGTCGGTAAGCAAGGTTAAAATGATGCTTTTCCGAATGAGAAAAGAGCTTAAAGGGTATCTTGAAGAAGAAAATATATATTTATAGTTAAGCTTTTTTACTTGTTGACAGGAAAATACTATGATACAATTTACCTGTAATGCTAACAGTTGGGAGAATAATTATGAAAAGAAAGTTTATTATAAATTTATTATGCACAGGAGCAGCAGTTCTTTTTCTGAATGGCTGTAAAGCCACCGGAGAAGACTATTATCAGGACGGATTATCCTATTACAGGAATTCCGATTATTCCAAGGCTGTGGAATGTTTCCAGAAAGCGGTTGAGAATGACGGGGACAATATATCCTATTCTGTGTATCTGGGAATGTCACAGCTTGAGACAGGGGATTATGCGGGTGCACTTGATACCTTTACGGTAGTTACCAAGGCTGATGATGATAACCGGGATGCATACCGGGGACTTGGAATAGCATATATGAACAAAGGCAGCTATGAAGAGGCCGCCCGGTCCTTCAATAAAGTAATAGAATTAAGTGATAAATATGACAATATACGCATGGATGCCATGAAATATCTGGCGGGCTGTTATTATGAGCAGAAGAATTACAGTGATGCAGTATCACTTTATTCGGAAGTTATCAGTCAGTCAGGGAAGAAAGCAGGCTATGAGCTGTACTATCTCAGGGGAACGGCATATATTATGCTGGGAGATGAAAGCAACGCAGCCCTGGATTATGAGAAGTCACTTGAGCTTCAGGGGAATGATTATAATCTCTGTTGTAATATGTATTATAATTTCAAAGATGGCGGATATACCGACAGGGCAGAATCCTATCTCAAGAGAATTATTCTGGCAGAAGATGCAGACAGTTATCTCAAGGGTAAGACATATTTTATTCTGGGAAATTATGAGGAGGCAGAGCGGTATCTGACAGCGGCATATGATGACGGTAATAATGAAGCGGCATACTACCTTGCCATGACATATGAGAAGAAGAAGGATTATCTTAATGCTGATAAATTATATCAGACATATTTAAGCAGGCATTCCGATGATTACGGAATATATAACCAGTACGGGGCTTATCTGATTAACATGGGTGATTATGAAAATGCCCTTGTATATATTGAAACCGGTCTGGAATTAGCCAAGGACGAAGAGAAGGAAGAGCTTTTATTTAATCAGGCGGTATGCTATGAATATCTTGGGGATTACAGTAAAGCATATGAATTGTTTAGTGATTATGTAGCATTGTATCCTACAGATGCGGCAGCATTAAAAGAACTGGATTTTCTGTCCAGCAGATAACGGAGTGAATATAATATATGATAGATACAGGAGAAATAACCGAAAGAGTTATTCTCGTTGCGGTTAAATGCAGTGAAAAAGATAATACGGAACAATCCCTGGATGAATTGGAAGACCTTGCATCTACCGCGGGGGCAGTGACTGTAGGGAGGGTTATCCAGAATCTTGATTGTTTTAATTCCGCCACATATATAGGCAAAGGCAAGCTGGAGGAATTAAGAATACTGACGGAAGAACTGGAGGCTACCGGAATAATCTGTGATGATGAATTGTCTCCGGCCCAGATTAGTAATCTGTCTGAGGAACTTCAGGTGAAGGTTATGGACAGAACCCTTATTATCCTGGATATATTTGCAGCAAGAGCCAATACCGGAGAGGGGAAGCTTCAGGTGGAACTGGCACAGTTAAAGTATCAGGCCTCCAGACTGGTGGGACTCAGAAAATCTCTTTCCAGACTGGGCGGCGGTATAGGTACAAGAGGACCCGGAGAAACCAAGCTTGAAATGGACAGGCGAATAATTCATGGACGGATAGGCCAGCTTAAAAGAGAACTGGCAGAGGTGGTAACCCACAGAGAACTGACCAGGAACCAGCGAAGTCGCACCGGTATTCCCGTGGCAGCAATAGTGGGGTATACCAATGCAGGTAAATCCACCCTTCTTAATACGCTGACCAACGCCGGTGTATTGGAGGAAGATAAATTATTTGCCACTCTGGACCCTACCACCCGGAATCTTGAACTGGACAGCGGTCAGCAGATTCTTATGACTGATACGGTAGGATTTATAAGCAAACTTCCCCATCAGCTTGTAGAAGCATTTAAAAGTACTCTGGAAGAGGCTGTCTATGCGGATATAATTATTCATGTAGTAGATGCCTCCAATCCCGGGATGGATACCCAGATGCACGTTGTATATGAGACTCTGGAGCAGCTTGGGGTGGGGGATAAACCGGTTATTACAGCCTTCAATAAGCAGGATTTATGCACGGAGAAAGTGATTTTGAGGGACTTTCGTGCTGACAGAACCGTAAATATCAGTGCCAGAAACGGCAGTGGAATACAGGAACTTAAGAATATTATAGAGGATGTTTTACGGGAGAGTAAAATATACATTGAAAAGGTATATTCTTATGCAGAAGCCGGGAAAATTTCCACCATACGCAAATACGGGGAACTGATTTATGAAGAATATACGGAAGAGGGAATTGAAGTAAAGGCATATGTTCCCGGAGATATTTACGAGAAGGTCAGATAAGGAGAATAATATGAGTTACGCAGATAAGGTTTTTATAGATATGTGCAGGGATATTCTGGAAAATGGTGTAAGTACCGAAGGGGAGAAAGTCAGACCCCATTGGGAAGACGGAGCCAGTGCATATACCATCAAGAAATTCGGAGTTGTGAACCGTTATGATTTAAGCAGGGAATTTCCAATTATTACCCTTCGTAAAACTGCCCTTAAAAGCGCCACTGATGAGATGCTGTGGATATGGCAGCAGAAATCCAACAATGTTAATGATTTACACAGCCATATATGGGATGCATGGGCAGATGAAAATGGCTCAATAGGCAAGGCATACGGATATCAGATGGGTGTTAAGCACCGGTACCCGGAAGGGATGATGGACCAGGTGGACAGGGTTATATATGACCTGAAAAATAATCCTTTCAGCAGAAGAATTATTACCAATATATATGTACATGAGGATTTGCATGAGATGAATCTTT
>JBJEND010000153.1:0-2108 GCA_051880015.1 Butyrivibrio sp.
TTCCATATGAAGAAAAAATGACAATAACGGATATTAATTGTATAAAAACTAACATCATTACAAAGAGGAGTTCTTTTTTCAACAGACTTTTAATATTGTTCAGGATGTGATTAATCATTAATACCTACCTCCATATCTCCCTCAATGAATACATTATACAGCGGTTATTCATTAAGATTCTACGGGGTAAAACCTTAAGATTTTCTTAAGATAAACATAATCGCACAAAATGCCGGATGCGATTTGCACCCGGCATTTTCATCTTGTCACTTATCTAAATAATTTTTCCATCTTTCATGTGTATAATTCTGTCAGCATACTCCGCTATATCCTTATCATGCGTAACCATTACAATTGTCTGGTTATAATCATCGCTGCCCTTCTTTAACGCCTTAATTACTATTTCTGAATTTACCGAGTCAAGGTTACCTGTCGGTTCATCAGCAAGTATTACATCAGGTTTCTGCAGTAACGCCCTCACTATTGCAACCCTCTGTTTCTCACCTCCTGAAAGAAGCCCCGACTTTTTATATAACAGCCTGTCAACATCAAGTTCCTTTGCAAGATTCATCAGGTACTCTTTATCATAACTGCCATGGTCAAAAATAAACGGCAGGATTATATTGTCATACACATTCAGGTCTTCCACAAGATTATAGTTCTGGTATATTGTGGCAACTTTGGTTCTTCTCAGCTTACATTTTTCTTTCTCATGAAGCACTGATATGTTCTTTTCAGACAGAAAATATTCTCCGGAATCAACCTGTTCCAATGTACCCAATATATTAAGCAGTGTTGTTTTCCCACACCCGCTTTTTCCCATTATTGCAACAAATTCACCATCTTTAACTTCAAGTGACAGATTCTTCAGAACATGTACTTCTGACTCTCCTTCACCAAATGACTTGTTTATCTTATTAAGTCTGATCACGATATGCCGCTCCTTTCTCCTTTGCCGTCATTGCTGTCAGATACATTATTATTATCATCACTCCGGATATCCTGAACATATTGAACAACATATTTCTGAAATTTATATCATAGTAACCAATTAAGTCCTTAAGTATTGTATACGAACCAACTGTCAGCACAAGCAGTACCAGTATAAAAGCCGTGAGCCATACTGACATATATTCATAAAACTGCATTCTTCTTAACAGCTTCCTGTCCATTCCCAGTGTTCTGTATAACCTGAACTCCCCTGTCCTTGAGATTCTGTCAAGTCTTACGGCAGTTATTACACCCGCTGCACCGATAAGAATAAAAAGACCTGATATTACCGCTACTGCAAAAAGCTGGATACTGTAGTTATCTTCTGACAGTTCGTATACTTCTGCCGTATCCAATATTCCTGCATCATGCTTTTTTGAAAATACCCTTAATGATTCCCCTACCTGTTTTATACTGTCATTATTACAGAAAATATAATAGCCATAGTCTGCATATTCCGGATTCCCGGATAAAACATTTTCTTTGGTTGTGAATATAATCGCATAATTGTGGTCCACATACATTTCAATGGCAGGATGTGATATAACTCCATCTATTTTAATGCTGTATTCCGTTTCAGGCTTACCACTGTAACTGTATCTTAGGACATCACCGGTTGTAACATCCGTATTGCGTATATAATTCCCTGATGTTGAAATGCAGTCATCCAGTATATATGTAATCCCACCCTTACTGAAAGTATCATAATCAACCATATACGGATTTATTTTCCTGAACTCATCATATTTAACTCTGTCAAAAGCAGTTATGAAAAAACTAACGTCTTTATATCTTTCAACATAAATATTGCAGCCGGTATATGATGTGATTTTATTAATTCCGTCTATTGAACGCAGTTCGTCTTCATACGCTGCTAAATCTTTTGATGATATTATGGAATAATGACCGTGTTTTGCATACATTCCCATATTAATCTCGCTTTTAGCCACAATTCCCGGGTGCATGCTTATGACAAGTGTTGCCATAAACATTAACATTACCAGTGAAACGGACATTACTGCATTAAATAATACCCTGTTTCTGATATTGTTGTATGAAAGTTCCAGAAGGTTACGACAGACTGCTTTTCTTGTCCTGTCAGTTTTTTTCTTAGGCAG
>JBJEND010000154.1:0-10084 GCA_051880015.1 Butyrivibrio sp.
CTTTGCCACCACATCGTGGGAGGTATATCCTTTTTCTTTGTATACATTAATTATTCCGTTGTACAAGTTTTCCTCCGATGATTACAGCTGTTCATTAAGAAGTCCGGTAACCTTTTTTACAATCTCCTCAACAGGCATTTTAACGGTAAATCCTGCCGCTCTCATATGCCCCCCGCCTCCGAAAGCATTGGCAATTTTATTTACGTCCACATAATCTACAGAACGCAGACTTACCTTAACCGAACCGTCGGGAAGGTCATATATAAACATTGCCGCCTGCACACCTTCGGTAAATCTGAGCTGATCTATTACTCCGCTTAAATCCCTTCCCGGAACACCGTATTCGTTCAGTGTAGCCATAGGCATATATGAATATATAAATCTGCCCTCCAGCAATACCTGACTGTTCATAAGTGATATACCGAGTAATTTGTTCTGGACATAACTCTTTCTGAAAAAAGTTTCATCAATGATAGCAGTGAAATTAATACCCTTGTCCATTAACTTACCTGCAATTTCCATTGTACGGCTGGTAACAGACTGATATTTAAATACTCCTGTATCATGAATAATTCCCACATACAGACATTCTGCCACAGCCTTGGATATTTTGTTCTCATCCAGAAGCTCATAGAGCACCTCACTTGCAGAGCTTACCTGTGGCAGAACATGATTAACCGTGGCAAAGTAATCCGTTGTCAGGTGGTGGTCAATACATATTGTTTTGGCAGAATTTTTAATAAGCTCCACCGTAAAAGATGCTACTCTTCCCAAATCGCCGCAGTCCAGAATGATAAAAACATCATACCGGGAATTTTCTCCGGGACAGTTTTTAATCTCATCGCTTCCCGATAAAAAAGCAAATCTAGGTTCAATGGTTTCAAGAAAAATATCAACCTTAAGCTCCGGCATATTTTCCCTAAGATAATTATACAAACCTAAAGTGGCACCCGTACAGTCACCATCCGGTCTTATGTGACCGGTTATGGCAACTGTTGCGGCACCTTTAAGTTCTTCATATATTGAATTCATTTATTCCTCCGCAATATCGTTATTACCGTTGACTTCATCAATCAGTCTGGACATATTTACACCATATTCAATGGATTGGTCAAGCACAAAAGTAATTTCCGGGGTGTTTCTTAAATTAATCCTCTTTGCAAGAAGACTTCTTACATATCCTTCTGCACTCTTAAGACCTTTTATGGTATCTTTCTGTGACTCTTCATCTCCAAGGACACTTATATATGCCTTGCAGGTTTTTAAATCGGGGGAAACATTTACTGCAACCACCGAAGTCATTGAATTGATTCTGGGGTCCTTTATTTCAGAACGGATAATATTACTTAATTCTTTTAATACCTCATTATTGATTCTGGTATTTTTAATACTGTTTTTACGCATGGTCATCCTCCTAACGTGGAATTTCTACCATTGTATATGCTTCTAAAATATCACCCTCAACAATATCGTTGAATTTTTCAAGTACGCATCCGCATTCATATCCCTCTTTAACTTCCTTGGCATCATCCTTGAATCTCTTAAGAGATGCCAGAGGTCCGTCATATATAACTTCATTGTCACGCATAAGACGGATTGAGCTGTTTCTTGTGATGATTCCGTCAAGAACATATGAACCGGCAATAGTACCCACGCCTGATGCTTTGTATGTCTGGCGTACTTCCGCATGACCGATAACTTTTTCTTCATATTTAGGTTCAAGCATACCCTTCATGGCAGCTTCCACATCTTCAATAGCCTGGTAAATTACCCTGTACAGTCTTAAATCCACATTTTCCTGTTCCGCAACAATTCTGGCCTGATTATCAGGACGTACATTAAATCCGATTATTATAGCATTGGATGCGGAAGCAAGGATAACGTCTGATTCATTAATTGCACCTACGCCGGCGTGGATAACCTTAACCACAACTTCTTCATTGGACAGTTTCACAAGGCTCTGCTTAACAGCCTCAACTGAACCCTGAACATCTGCCTTAACAATAATATCAAGTTCCTTAAGATTACCTGCCTGTATCTGTGAAAACAAATCATCCAGTGACATTTTAGCCTTGGTGTCATCAAGGAGTTTAACTCTTCCCTCACGGATAAATGTCTCAGCAAAGGCTCTTGCCTCTTTTTCCGTCTCAGGAGAAACAAAAACGTCACCTGCATTGGGAACATCACCCAGACCTAATATTTCAACAGGAATTGAAGGTCCTGCCTCTTGTATTCTTCTTCCTTTATCATCCACCATAGCACGGATTTTACCGTAGCAGGAGCCCACGGCAATGTTATCGCCTACATGCAGTGTACCTTTCTGTACAAGAAGTGTTGCAACTGCACCTTTACCCTTATCAAGTCTGCCTTCAATTACAAGACCTCTTGCCCTTCTGTTGGGATTAGCCTTAAGCTCTAACATCTCTGCTGTTAAAAGAAGCATATCAAGGAGATTGTCAATACCCTCTTTAGTATGTGCAGAAACCGGACAGAAAATCGTAGAACCGCCCCAATCCTCTGCAATAAGTTCGTATTCCACCAATTCCTGCTTAACTCTTTCAATATTGGCACTTGGCTTATCAATTTTATTAATGGCAACAACTATTTCAATGCCTGCAGCCTTGGCATGGTTAATTGCTTCCACAGTCTGGGGCATTACGCCGTCATCAGCCGCAACAACAAGAATGGCAATATCTGTGGATTTAGCACCTCTCAGACGCATGGCAGTAAATGCTTCATGTCCCGGTGTATCAAGGAAAGTAATCTGCTGTCCGTGGGTTTCAACGGTATAAGCACCTATATGCTGTGTAATTCCCCCTGCTTCTCTGGCCGTTACGTTAGAAGAACGTATTGCATCCAGAAGGGAGGTTTTACCGTGATCAACGTGTCCCATTACGCACACAACCGGAGGTCTTGGTACAAGCGTTGCCGGATCTTCCTCTTCCTCCTTAAGTAATTCTTCAATTACATCCACCTTAACTTCATGCTCACATATGCAGTTAAATTCCAGTGCAATTTCTTCAGCAGTGTCAAAATCAATTTCCTGATTAATTGTAACAATAGTACCCTTCATAAAAAGCTTTTTAACAACAACTGCCGGAGTAACCTTCATCTTATCAGCCAGCTCTTTAATGGTAAGTGAATCAGGAAGAACAAGAGTCTTAATGGTATCCTCTTCCTCTTTTTTCTGCTGCTGTTGTTTGTTTTTATTCATATTTTTCTCAAGAGCCTTGGTATTTTCCATACGTTCGGTTCTGTCGTAAGTATTATTGTCTTTTTTGCGGTTTTCCCTGTCACGGTTTCGCTGTTCTTTGGTCTCTCTGTCCTTGATAGCCTCTCCGTCATCAAAGGCTGCCACTGCACTTCCCCTGTCATCCTTACGGAAGTTTCTGTCATTACCGCCTCTGCGGTTATCTGCAAATCCCGGTCTGCCATCAGGTCTTGGTCCCCTGTTATCCGGTCTTCCGTCAGGTCTTGGTCCCCTGTTATCTGGCCTGCCGTCAGGTCTTGGTCCTCTGTTATCCGGTCTGTTATCCGGTCTTGGTCCCCTGTTATCCGGTCTTCCGTCAGGTCTGTTACCCGGCTTTGGTCCGTCATTCTTCATGCCGTAACGGTCACTGGGTCTCTGGCCGTCATGTTTTGCCGCATAACGGTCACTGGGTCTCTGGCCTTCAGGTCCTCTTCCGACTTCCGGTCTTGCCTGTCTTCCGTCAGGTCTTGGTCCTCTATTATCCGGTCTTGGTCCCCTGTTGTCCGGTCTTCCGTCAGGTCTTCCTCCTCTGCCATCAGGTCTTCTCTGTTCTCTTATCTCTTTTCTGCCACTGTACTGAGGATTAAAAACTCTGGATATTGTTTTTTTGTTTTCACCGGTCTTTCCCTCTGTAGCAGGCTTTGCATCCACGGTCTTGGCGGGAGCTGTTTCAGTTGCTTTAACCGTTTCCTTTACCTGCTCCTTTTCCGGTGCCTTGGGTTCGGCTTTAGGTTCTTCCGGTTTTGCCGTAAAATGCTTTCTGGCATATGATATCTCCTCTTCTGAAAGGGAGCTCATATGACTTTTAATTTCACTGTTTCTGGCTGACAATAATTCTATCAGTTCTTTATTACTAACATTTATTTCTTTTGATAATTCGTGGACTCTCATTTAGTTTACACTAACCTCCTCGTTTAATTCCTCTATCTTTTTAATAATTGCATTTGCAAATCCCTCATCAAGGACCGCAAGGGATGTACGGATTTCACAGCCAATTCCCCGGCCCAGAGAATTTTTATCCGAATAAAAGCAAATCGGTATTTTATAAAAAGAGGTTTTATCAGTAAATAATTTTTTGGTATTATCAGAGGCATCCCCTGCAACAATAACTAACTTTGCTTTTCTCTCTTTTACCGCTTTCTCTGTGGAAAATTCTCCGCTTACGACCTTTCCGGCCTTCTTGGCTATGCCCAGTAATGAAAGTATTCCGTCATTCTTCATATGATTTCATCTCCTTAAGCAGTTCATCATAAACCGTTTCAGGAATCCGGGTTTTTAATGACCTTTCCAGGCCTTTGTTTTTCATGGCTTTTTTCAGGCAGTCCATCGTCTTACAGATATATGCACCTCTGCCGTTTTTCTTGCCTGTATCATCCAGAAGGATTTCGTTTTCTCCGGTTTTAATGACCCGCATCATGGATTTTTTATCTTTGTTTTCCCCGCATCCGACACATTGTCTCTGGGGAATTTTCTTATTAACTGCCATATAATTACCTGATTTTATTAGTTTTCTTCAGAATATTCTTCATATTCTCCGTCATAGTTCTCATCATACTCTTCATATTCTTCGTCAGCATACATATCAAATTCGATGAGACCAAGATCCTTTGCCTGGGTTTCACTCTTTATGTCAATCTTAAAGCCTGTAAGTCTTGCGGCAAGTCTTGCATTCTGTCCTTCTCTTCCGATTGCAAGAGATAACTGATAATCAGGAACGATTACCTGAGCTGTCTTCTCTTCATCATCCGCCCATACGGAAACAACCTTTGCAGGGCTTAATGCGTTTTCAATAAGATTGGCGGGATTTTCACTCCAGTTAATTATGTCAATTTTTTCTCCTCTTAACTCATCTACCACATTATTAACTCTTGCACCGTTTACTCCGACACATGCTCCCACAGGGTCTACATTGGGGTCATTGGACCAGACTGCCATTTTGGTTCTGGAACCTGCTTCTCTGGCTACACTCTTAATCTCTACGATTCCGTCCCTGACTTCTGTAACCTCTGCTTCAAAAAGTCTCTTACCCAGTTCGGGATGGGTTCTTGAAACAAGAACTCTCGGTCCCTTACGATCTTCTTTTACCTCAAGAACGTATACCTTTATTCTGTCATTAGGTCTGTATACTTCACCTTTAACCATCTCATTTTCATTAAGAATGGCGTCTGCTCTTCCGAGATTGATAATGAGATTTCTGCCGGCATATCTTTGAACCACGCCGGTCATAATATCTTTTTCCTTACTGTAGTAATCGTCATAGATTACTCTTCTTTCTTCTTCGCGGATTTTCTGCAGAATGACGTTTTTGGCAACCTGAATTGCAATACGTCCCAGTTCTGCGGATTTTACATCTACATTTACAATATCTCCCGGCTCATAATCGGAACTGATCATTTTAGCCTTGGCAAGACTTATCTGGGTTACGTCATCCTCTACGGTTTCAACTACTTCTTTGGCAGCAGTAACTGAAAAATCTCCGGTTTCCCTATCCACCTTCACGGTGAAATTGTCTGATTTTCCGAAATGGTTTTTGCATGCTGTAAGCAGTGAATTTTCTATTGCTTCAATTAATGTATCCTTGCTGATTTTTTTCTCCTTTTCCAAAGCATCAAGTGCTTCAATTAATTCGCTGTTCATTTTGTTTTATCCTCCTTATAAATACAATGTTTAATTTAAAAATATACTGTCTGTCTGATGATTGAAAGATTGGACCGCTCAAAGCTCATTTCTTTTCCGTCTTCAAGTTCAATAACTACCCGTTCCTTATCGAAAGACTTCAACAGTCCTACATAATCCTTCTTATGCTCCACAGCTTTAAAAAGTTTAAGTTCAACCTCTTCATCAATATTGCGTTCAAAATCATTATCCTTCTTAAAGGGCCTTCCCAGTCCCGGAGAACTAACCTCCAGAATATACGCTTCGTCAATAAAGTCTTTCTCATCCAGCTTATCACTGAATGCCCTGCTGACAATTTCACAATCATCAACAGTGATTCCTCCCGGTTTGTCAATGTATGCGCGAAGGTATTTGCACGTTCCCTCCTTAACATATTCCAAATCCACCAGTTCATAATGATTAGCTTCTATAATGGGCATAATAAGCTCTGTTGCTTTTGCCTCGTAATCATCACGTTTTGACACACAGTCACTTCCCTTCCCGTATAAACGATTAAATTAACCAGTGATAAAAGTCTTTTTCATACAAAAGAGTGAGCTCCGAAAAGCTCACTCCAGTAAAAACTTTAATACTTTGTATGGTATGATAACACACCTGGCAGATAAAATCAAGTATTTTTATCATTTTTTACATAATGAATATGGGTATACAGATGGTCCTGACAAAATTCATAATTACCTTCGCATTTGGAACAATATCTGAATACCAGATTGTCTCCGTCATTCTCTGTTCTGCCGCAGACTGCACATCTATGCTTCGCTGCCCCGGAAAAGGCAGTTTTTCTCTCCTGTCTGGCTCTTTTTTTATATTCCCTGTGCATTTTGCGCTGGGACTTGTTCATCCGGATGTAATTTCTGGAGGTAAAGAAAAATACCAGGAAATTCAACAGTGACGAACCAATAACTATGGGGTACACAAATCCGAATCTTCCGAAACCTATGGCACCGAAAATCATATCATGCACCAGCAGAACGGCATCCGCTATTGCAAGCCATTTTATCTTAACCGGAATAATAAACATCAAAAGCACCTGATGATCCGGAAACGTTGCCGCAAAAGCCAGGAATATTGACATATTAATATAGTATGTGCTGAAAAACTTTGACAGATAACGGAAATATCCCGCACTGCCTGTAAGTACAGCCTCACTGCTTATACCATAGGCATATTCAGCCATGTCTCCGGCTCTGAAAATATAACAGAATGCCATCATAAGAAAGCTTCCTATTACTGTAAAAATCATGCCTGAAAAGATATATACATTATACTGGAAGGAGCCCCAGGTTCTCTCCAGTGCCGTTCCTATGGAGAAATAAAACAGCAGCATAAACACCGCAAAAAATATATTGCCCGGTGGCGGAATGAGGACCCAGCTTACAATTCTCCATACCTGACCGTGGACAATGGCATATGGGTCAAGGGTCAGGTAATCCAGAAAATACGGATTAATTATCTGTATAACATATCCCGCTACATAACAAATTATCAACACCAGGGACAAATTCTTAATGGCATATCTGCCGAATTTTCTTTCAAGCTTATACAAAAAATTCATTAAATCATCTCCATATTAAAACAAATCTTTTTTACGGAAAATAATTGCAATTATAAGGGAAATAACCAGTGATATTCCTATGACTATGGTAAATCCCCAGGGGCTGTCTGCAAAGGGCATTCCGGAAGACTTCACATTCATTCCGTAAAAGCTGGCAACCATGGTAGGAATGGAAAGCACAATGGTAATCGTGGTTAAAAACTTCATTACGCTGTTCTGGTTATTGGATATAACGGATGCAAAGGTATCCATGGTTCCGTTAAGAATTCCGCTGTATATGTTAGCCATCTCAATAGCCTGCTTATTCTCAACTATTACATCTTCAATTAAATCCTCGTCCTCAGGATATTTCTTAATGGCATTGGATTTTAATAGTTTCTCCAGTACAACCTCATTGGATTTTAAGGAGGTAGTAAAGAATACAAGAGACTTCTCCAATTCCAGAAGTTCAATAAGTTCCCTGTTACGGGTGGCCTCATGGAGCTTCTGTTCAATACTGTCGCTTCGTCTGTCAATTATACGGAGATAATTCAAATAAAGCGTTGCATTTCTGTACAATATCTGGAAAATAAATCTGGTTTTCATGTATGTATAGAAATTTCTCACTCTTCCATCCATGAATGCAGTTAAAACAGGGGATTCTTCCAGACATACTGTGATAATCACCGAGCTGCACACAACTATAGCCAAAGGAATGGTTCCATACCAGTCCTTACCGTTACGTTCTTCTATGGTGGGAATATCTACAAGAATAAGAGTATATTCCTCTTCAACTTCGATACGTGACCTCTCCTCTTCATCCAGAGGCGCCCTTAAATCATCAGCCGCTACATTGTACATCTCTGCCACTTCCCGAAGTTCTTCCGCTGTGGGATTAGTCAGGGCAATCCAGCTGCCTGCCGCATATTCCTCAATCTGAAGCACTCCGCTATCGGTAGTTTGAAATTTTTTAAGCATATTTCCTCCTGTCATGCAGCGACAGAATCCCCATAGCGGTACTACAGTTTCCGTGGCCACATGTGAATATTAATAGATAAAAAACAACTGTGATAATCCGTTTGACCGTTATCCATGTAACCACTTCCTTTCATAAATCACCGAAAAAATCCGATTCTAAATATTAATTATATTTACACTACAAATTTTTGTCAACTTTTATGATTAATATACCAAAAGCTTTTTATAAAAACTTTAGAATATTTTAATGGTATATCAGGTTGAAATTAATTCTACCTTAATATATAATATATTGGTTGATTTATACAAGATAAAGGAGGTACGGCACTTCGCCGCACATTATGAACAAAAAGTTTAAATTAGGTATCGATATAGGTTCTACCACTGTTAAAGTAGTAATACTGGATGAGGATAATACAATTCTGTTTGCAGATTATGAGCGACACTTTGCCAATATTCAGGAAACTCTTGCCTCACTTTTAACAAAAGCCCGGGAAATAACCGGAGATGTTACCGTATATCCCGTTATTACAGGTTCCGGAGGACTTACTCTTGCCAATCATCTTAATGTCCCGTTTAACCAGGAGGTAGTTGCCGTGTCAACGGCTTTAAGCTATTATGCCCCCGAAACGGATGTAGCCATTGAGCTGGGTGGTGAGGATGCTAAGATAATATATTTTACAAACGGTATTGACCAGCGTATGAACGGTATATGTGCCGGAGGTACAGGTTCATTTATAGATCAGATGGCATCACTTCTCCAGACTGACGCTTCCGGTCTTAATGAATATGCCAAAAATTACAAGGCCATATATCCCATTGCGGCCCGCTGCGGCGTATTTGCCAAAACAGATATACAGCCTCTTATTAATGAAGGTGCTACCAAAGAAGACCTTGCGGCCTCAATTTTTCAGGCTGTGGTCAATCAGACCATAAGCGGACTTGCCTGCGGTAAGCCCATCAGAGGACATGTTGCTTTTCTTGGCGGACCTCTGCACTTCTTGTCAGAACTTAAAAATGCATTTATCAGAACCTTGAATTTAACAGATGATTTAATAATTGCTCCTGACAATTCCCATCTGTTTGCAGCTATAGGTTCTGCCATGACATATAAGGAGGACAGCTTTACCACTCTGGGAAGTCTTATCAGTCTTCTGTCTTCCAACATTAAAATGGACTTTGAAGTAGAACGTATGGAGCCTTTATTCGCTTCTCAGGAGGAATATGATGAATTTGAAGCCCGCCATGCCGGGGCCCTGGTTGCAAAAGGGGATTTATCTTCATATACAGGCAACTGCTACATGGGCATTGATGCCGGCTCCACCACCACTAAGGTTGCCCTTATAGGTGAAGACGGAACTCTCCTGTACTCTTTTTATGACAATAATAACGGCAGCCCTCTTGCCACAGCCATAAGGGCAATTAAGGAAATCTACAGTATGCTTCCGCCGGGTGTTAATATAGTACGCTCCTGTTCCACCGGCTATGGAGAAGCTCTGATAAAAGCTGCTCTTATGCTGGATGAAGGTGAGGTTGAGACTGTTTCCCACTATTACGCCGCCGCATTCTTTAACCCTGATGTGGACTGTATTCTGGACATTGGCGGACAGGATATGAAATGTATCAAGATTAAAGACCATACCGTT
>JBJEND010000155.1:0-2070 GCA_051880015.1 Butyrivibrio sp.
CACGAACAAACAACAAAAAATCTTTTCCAGCTATTATAGCCCCTGCCACTAAATCCAGATAAATAATAATGTGTTTATTATGTGTAACATCAACCTTTTTAATATGCTCCATGAGAAACTCAACTTTATTTCTCTCAAAATCTTCTGTCTTAATCCATTCATCCAGTTCATAATCCAGATTATCAATTACATTCTGAATATCTTCCAGATCCTCATTTGTACCTGTAGGCTCCATGAGCTTTTCTACTCCGGCAATGCTGGCTTTAATCTCTGAATACTTTTTGTCATAAATCTCCTCTGAGATCATCCCATCCACATACTTATCTACTAACCTTTTTTCCTGAGTTTTAAGTCGTTCTAATTCTTTAAGATATTTTGAATTGTCATTCTCAGAGCTAAGTGAAGATTTAACACTCTCCAGCCATGATAGGATAGATGATCTTATGGTATCTCTATGAATTACTACCAGATCCTCACTGAGATTTTTCAATATACCTTTAAATTTTTTATCAGAAATAGATGATCCTATACAGGATGATTTACCACGGCTCATTTTCTGAGAACAATACCAGCTATAATATCCATTAGATCTATGTCTCCACAGAGGGGATCCACATTCACAGCAAAACATTTTTCCTCCCATTGGATCCCGGCTGATCTTTTTCCCTTTATCGTTGGCTCTTTTTGCCTCAAGCCGCTCATTTACCTTTTCCCATGTTTCTTTATCTACGATAGACTCAAAAGCATCATCTTGAGTAACCCACTCCTCACGGGGTTTTTTCTCTACCCTTTTTTCCTCAAAGTTTCTGTGAAATCTGTTTACTACAAGAGTGCCTTTGTATCTGGGATTTTTAAGTACACGGGCTATGCTATCACAACAAAACTTGTTTCCTTTTTGATTTCTGTACCCCATTTCATTCAGAGCATCCGCTACTTTCCTAATACTATCATATTTTAAGTATAAATCATACATCAACTTTGCAACTTTCGCCTGTTCGTGATCTACAACCCACTCTCCATCCTTAATATAATACCCATAACACATATTAGTACCCATAGCAGATACTTTTTCACCATTTCTTACTTTTTCAATTCTTCTCTGAGCTGAGTTGTTTATCTTTTTGCTGAGATCCCGGCTATATTCTTCTGCCAGTATTGCCTTTATCCCTGTAATAAGAGCATCATCAGCCGGGACAAAGAATTTTCTTTCCATATAAAAATACAGCTTTTTATGATTGCTTACCAGTTTATCTACAAAAATATACCAGTCTTTTGTATTTCTCTGGAGTCTATCCTGAGATTTTACAACAATAATATCAAACTTATTCTCCTCAATATCACTCATAAGTCTTTGATATTCTTTCCTCTTACGGGACTGAGTACCACTCTTTCCCTCATCCACATACCCATCAATTAAGATCCACCCATTTTCCCGGATAGACTCCTTACATTCCTCAATCTGTTTTGGCAAGGCTTTAAGCTGAGCCTCCTCCTCTGTACTTACACGGGCATAATAGACAGCTCTCGATCCTTTACATTCCTGTGATTTCCTGTTTATCATCCTGTTTCCCCCTGTTACCTTTGATATTTTTAAAAAGGTACATAATATCTAATAATATTATACAGGTTTTAAAAAATATGTCCACCCTTAATTTTTTGTACCTCTTAATATGAGTAATAACTGAAAAACTTCCTTATTTTTAGACAAAAAAAAAATAAGGGTTATCAGCCCTTACACTGATAACCCTTTGCTCAAAATAATTCTTTGAATTATAAGAGTGTCAAATCCTCATTCTTTACCCAGCTCATAATACCGGATAACAGACATTTTCCAGATCCTACCTGTTTAACTGTATAGGTGGATCCCTTTACAAAGCTGGCAATCTTCTGTCCGGTTGCGTATCTTTCCGCTGTACGGTTTACTCTTACTCTACAACCAACAAAAAATCCCGTGGATCCGGGGAGCTTAATTTTCTGACCTACATAGATCAGATCCTTGTTTTTGATACCGTTCAGATCTACCAAAACCTGTACTGTGGTATTATGTTCTTTGGCAATCTTAGAGAGGGT
>JBJEND010000156.1:0-10024 GCA_051880015.1 Butyrivibrio sp.
AAAATTCCTCCTAGTGAAAATAAATAATAAGGATTGTTAATTAAAAATCAATCTAGGCTTATTCTACATTCTTTACGGGAAAATTTCAACCCTTATTTTATTTTTATATATTGAAGATATTCTCGTATATATTTTGCCGGATTATTATGTAAAAATGCACAAAATGTTGACAAATTTTTATTATTCCTATACATTTGAGAAGTCAGATTACTTTTTGAAAAGGAGTATACAGATGATTGGAGATTATCATATTCATACCCATTTTTCTTCGGATAGCAAAGTTAATCCAAAGGAGTATATTGAAAAAGCAATACAGTTGGGCATGAAAGAAATATGCTTTACGGACCACATGGACATGGATTATCCGCCTGAAAACGGCGTTGAAATGTTTCGCGTAGACATAGATAAATATTTTGAAGAGTTGTCCCGGCTTCGCTGGCTGTACAGAGACAGAATTAAAATAAAAATCGGTATTGAGCTGGGAGTGAATCCCTCAATTTATGATGCCAACAGAGAATTTATCCAGGCGCATCCCTTTGATTTTATAATAGGTTCCTCACATATAGTAAACGGCATTGACCCTTACTACCCTTACTATTGGGAAAACAGAACTCCCAGAGAATGTATTATGGAATATTATGAAGCCATTCTTAAGAATGTCACTTTTTACAATGATTATGACGTGTACGGACATCTTGACTATGTAAGGCGTTATGTTCCGGATAAATCATATGTCTATGTAGATGAGGATTTCTATGAAATCACCGATATGATTCTTAAAAATATCATTGCCAGAGGCCGGGGAATCGAGCTTAATACCAGAAGTCTTGCAGACGGTTTTACGACTTACATTCCCACCATATCACTTCTGGAAAGGTACAGAAAGCTTGGGGGGGAAATAGTTACCGTAGGTTCTGATTCACACAGTCTTTCCAATCTGGGATACGGATTCAAAACTGCAATGGATATTCTTATTAATACAGGCTTTAAATATATAACAACCTTTGAAAACAGAAAGGCTGCGTTTGTTCCACTGTAACAGACGCAGCCTTAAATAAAGCATTATCCCGGATGAACGGGAGGGAACATCCGGGATAAGCTGAAGTATATTTAGGTTGAATGGATAATGAACAGATTAATCCAAATGCAGGAAACTGAAAAACTTTCCTAAACAAAGACAAAAAAAACATCCGTACCAACCCGGATGCTATACTACCGCAACCGGCTGCCATGCACATCAGCGAAGGCCCTGTGGCTTTGCGTCCTTACCTTTCGGTAAGTTTGCCAAAGATATTCCCTTATCTGATTTGACTATAACAGAAACCAAAAATTATTTCAATATTCATTTTTCAATAAATTGTATTTATTTAAAAACAATTATTATTTTGTATTGTTTCTTATTTTGTATATAATTTTTCCGATAACATCCGTTACATAATCTGCCTTTTTCATGGTGAAGGTTTCATCCATACTGAGTCTTACCGTTCCGTTAATATACTGTTTATCCACTCCTATTGCCTTAAGTACATGGGATGTATCTGTATTAATGGCATTACATGCGGACCCTGCCGCCGCATATATTCCTTCCATATCAAGCAGAACCAATACCGAACGTGCATCCACGTTTTTGACACTGAAGCTGATATTATTGGGGAGACGGTATTTTAATGAACCGTTAAAAATAATATCAGGAATATTCTTTTTCAGCTTATTTATCATATAATCCCTTATTTTAGTAAGATAAGTCATGTTTTGAGTTATTCTGTGGCACGAAATTCTCGCTGCTGTTGTCATTCCCACAATTCCCGGAACATTTTCCGTTCCGGCTCTCATATTGTGTTCCTGACTTCCTCCCAATATCATGGGTTTCATTTTAGCTTCTTTTCGGACATATAAAAATCCCACACCTTTAGGACCATGAAATTTGTGGGAGGAAGCACTCAGCAAATCCACATTCAATTTATTAACATCAATTGGAATATGTCCAAATGCCTGAACCGCATCCGTATGAAACATTACTCCGTATTCCTTGGCAATATGCCCTATCTGTTCTACAGGCTCTATTGTCCCTATCTCGTTATTGGCCGTCATTATACTTATCAGTCCCGTATTTTTATTAATGCTGCTTCTTATGGTTTCAGGATTAACTCTCCCTTCCGAATCCACGGGAACAAAAGTCACCTTACCTCCCAGACGACGGTACTCGTTTAACGGGTTAATCATTGCTTTATGCTCTATTGAAGTGGAAATAACGTGAACACGTCTCTTACGCGCATCATTGCATACCCAGTTATCACTTTCAGTTCCTCCGGAGGTGAAAAATATCTCTTCGGGAGCTGCTCCGATAAGGGAAGCTATTTCCTGTCTGCATTGCTCTATTTTATTACGCACCTTATTGGAATCCGAATATCCTGCCGACGGATTATAAAATTCTCTGGAATAATATGGCCACATGGATTCTATAACCTCCGGCAGCATATATGTGGTGGCTGCGTTATCAAGATAAATACCCATATTCTGCTCCGAACATTTTTTATTACTATAATATGCAGATACCGAATAGAATGATAAAAAAAGTCTGTTTAATTTTATGTCCAAAAAAACATTTATCAAAGGTGCATTTATCCTGACTCTGGCAGGGGTCTTAACCAGAATACTCGGTTTTTTCTTCAGAATATACCTGTCAAGAATAATCGATGCCGAAGGTGTGGGCTTATACCAGCTTGTAATGCCTGTATGTACCGTAAGTTATGCTGTGGGAATTTCCGGATTTGAAGTGGCGGTATCAAGGCTTACTGCCGTATATACTTCCGAAGGCAGACATTCCAAAGCATACAAATCCACTTTTTTATGCGGCTTCTTCTCTCTTACAACCTGTATACTGTGCTGTGTTCTTGTAAGAGCCAACGCTCACAATATCGCAAAATATTTTTTTCATAATGCGGACTGTGCCCCTCTCATCCGCATTGTAATGCTGTCCGTACCCTTTTCATGTATCCACTGCATGGTATCCGGATATTATATGGGGCAGGAAAAAACAGCTTTTCCGGCATTTTCACAGCTTGCGGAACAGATTGTACGCATAAGTTCAGTATATTTTATTATTAAAATAACCGGCAAAACCGATGCCTCCACCGGTGTGTTAAGCCTTGTTATCGGAGAGGCCGGGGCTGCCCTGATATCTTTTACCGCAATTATTATTTCAGGGAAGAACTCCTACCGCTTCAAACCGGGTAAGAATTCCCTGCAAAACAGTGTAAAAGAAATTTTCCACACCGCGCTTCCCGTATCCGGTAACCGTACCGCACTCTACGGCCTGCAGAGTGTGGAAGCTGCTCTTATACCGGTTATGCTTATTAAAAACGGGCTGACTGAAACGGAAGCATTAAGTGTTTTTGGTGTGGTTACAGGAATGGCAATGCCGATTATTCTGTTTCCTGCAACCCTGTCCAACTCTGTTGCACTTATGCTGCTGCCCTCAGTATCCAAGATAAAAAATAATCCTGCCAGACTGAAAGAGAGCGGTTTTACAAGCCTGTGGTTCTCTCTTATCTTCGGTTTTGTCTGCATAGTCTTTTTTGAGACGCTGGGTGCGCCCTTAGGTGCTTTTTGCTTTAAAAACAACGAGGTTAGTACATACATACGGATTCTTGCATGGCTCTGCCCTTTTATGTTTATTTCAACAACATACAAAAGCATACTGAATGCCCTGGGTAAATCCACCTCTGTGCTGGCAAACAGTATGCTTTCCGAAAGCATTTGTCTCATATTAATAATTGTGCTGGTTCCCAAACTGGGAATCCGCTCATATCTGATTGGACTGTTACTTAATCAGGCATCCAACGCTCTCCTTCACATGAGAAGCTATTTTGCCTGCCTGCGTAAAATAAATCAGTCTGATGTCCCGTCTAATTAGAAATTACCCTGGTAATTTTAAGGCTCTGTTCCTTGGACAAATCAATGGGTTTTCCTTTAGATGTTATTACCAAAGGTCTGGAGCCTTTCTGACGGTTAATCAGAACCACTTCTGCCTCTTCTCCGTTGTTAAGCAATACTTTTGCATGAAGATAAGCATCCACAATATTGTGAAGAAATACCAGAAGATACTCCGTCTCGAACTGTTTAAAACCGCTTTCCTCAAATCTTGCCACAACATCAAAGGGGCACATGGCTTTACGGTATACCCTGTCCGCAGTCATGGCCTCATAAACGTCTGCAATGGCAATTATCTTTGCATACCTATCGATTTTGTCCCCTGTAATACCTAACGGATATCCTGAACCGTCACATCTTTCATGATGCAGCAGTGCCGAAAGCACAACGCTTTTCTCCAGGCCCAGATCCTTTATAAGATTATACCCAAGTACTGTATGATTCTTCATTATTTTAAATTCATCAATGGTAAGTTTGCCCGGTTTATCAAGAATTTCTCTTGGTATCTGAAGCTTGCCAATGTCATGGAAGAGCCCGCAGGTATGCAGAAGCCTCTGTTCTTTTTCGCTCCAGCCCAGCCATTTTCCCAGCAATGCCGCAATTATTCCTACATTCATGCTGTGGGTATAGGTTGCGTCGGAATAGGTATGCATTGAGTAAAGCATATTAATGGTGTCGTATGAATTATTGGTATTTCTGCATACATCCCAACTGTCATTTACAATGTTGTCAATTTCTTCAATATCTGCATCTTTGCGAAGTACATTCTGGAAGGTATTGTTCACCTTGCCCCTTACTGCTGAATATTCTTTTTTGAATTCAAGAAATTCTTCAGTAGGAGGTACAACCTCAGGTTTTTCCTTTTCATCTTCCACCGCAATGGCAAAAATATTAAGAGCTTCCAGATGCCGGATTATGGGCGCAGTAAGGGTGATTCCCCGGGGCACAATTAAAAGTCCCTCAGAAGTATACACTGCTTCTGCCGTAACCATTCCTTCCTCTAAATCACTCACAAACTCTTTTCTCAAATTCTCACCTCATTATAAAATGCAGTCCAAAATTCCGTGTACCGATTCAATGATATAATCGGCTCCGGCCTCTTTCATCTCCTCAAAGCTGCCGTACCCGTAAAGGACGCCCGCAGAGGATATATTATTGGCCTTCGCTCCCATTATATCATATTTTCTGTCACCTATCATCAGTGCCTGCTCAGGAAGTATACCTAACGTATCCATTGCAAATTTAATAATCTGCGCTTTATTGCTGTTTTTCTCATCCATTCCGCTTCCTGAAACGAATTCAAAATACTGTGACAAACCAAATTTATCAAGTATTTGTACTGTGTATTCCGTAGGCTTTGACGTGGCCACCACAAGATGATGTCCTTTTGCTTTTAATGCTTCCAGAGTCTTTGGAATATCGTCATACACCCTGTTTTCAAAAATGCCTTTTACTCCAAAATACTCCCTGTAATACTCCACCGCTTTCCAGGATTGTTCTTCGTCAAACCCATAAAATTCCTTAAATGAATCCTGCAATGGAGGGCCTATAAATTTATACAGCCCGGTTCCGTCATTGACCTTAATTCCAAACTTATCCAGTGCATACATTATGGAATTGGTTATTCCCATGCCGGGATCCGTAAGGGTTCCGTCCAAATCAAACAAAACATATGAATACTTCATACTTTTCTCCAATTCTACAATAAATATGGTGTCTGCTGATATACATAATAATTTATCCAGTTACTGTACAGGCAGTTGGATGTTGCCCTCCATGTAAGATAGGGTCTTATGTCTGTATTATCATTGATATAATAGTTATGGGGGATGGCCGGATTAATACCCTTGGCCATATCTCTTTTATATTCCTTATCCAGGGTGAGCCTGTCATATTCCAGATGTCCCAGCACAAATATCCGGCTTCCGTCCTGATTCATAACAAGGAGATCTCCCACTTCTTCTGATTCTGCCAGAATAATTAAGTCCTCATTACTGCGGATATCTTCCGGAGAAGATTCTGTGTGTCTTGAATGAGGGGCAAGAAACACATCATCAAAGCCTCTTACAAGGGGGATTTTACGGTTAAGAACCTTGTGTTCATACACTCCTGATATTTTCTCGGGAAGCCATATTTTTCTAACACCGTAGTGATAATACAACCCTGCCTGGGCACCCCAGCATATATGAAAGGTGGATGTAACATTGGTTTTGGTCCAATCCATAATTTCGGTTAATTCTTTCCAGTATTCCACCTCTTCAAACTCCATGTGTTCAATAGGGGCACCTGTTATAATCATGCCGTCAAATTTTCTGTGCTTAATCTCATCAAAGGTCAGATAAAACTGATTCAGATGGGATGCTGTGGTATGCTTTGAGGTATATGTCGCCGTCTGCAGAAATGTTATGTCAATCTGGAGAGGTGTATTGGATAATGCTCTTAAAATCTGCACTTCCGTGTCCTCTTTAAGGGGCATTAAGTTCAGAATTACTATTTCAAGAGGTCTTATATCCTGTGATATGGCTCTTTCCTCATCCATAACAAATATATTTTCGTTTTCAAGAACTGCCTTGGCCGGCAGATTATTCTGAGTTCTGATAGGCATTTATTAATTCCTCCCTATTAATGTCAAAAAGTCTTCTTCTGAAATAATCGGAATATTAAGTTCTTTGGCCTTTTTATTTTTAGATGAGGTGCTGGCAGTGTCATTATTAATTAAATAATCGGTTTTGGCAGTTACGGAACCTGTCACCTTAGCACCCAGGCTTTCTATTAATGCCTTCATTTCATCCCTGTTGGCAAATTTTTGGACAGCTCCGGTTATTACAAAGGTTTTACCGGCAATTTGGGAATCCATATTTCGCTCCTCATGTCTGAGGGTTAATTCGCCAAGTAGTTCATAAAATCTGCATCTGTTATTCTCATCTGCAAAATAGTCACAAAATGCCTTGGCAAGCACATCCCCTATTCCTGCAATCTCCATAAGTTCTTCGCTGTCTGCATTAACAATTCTGTCCGGTTCTTCATTAAAATGCCGGCATATAAGTCCGGCGTTGGCCAACCCTATTCCTGCAATACCCAGACCGTAAATAACCCTGGCCAGGGTAACTGTCCTTGAAGCATCTACAGAGGCAATAATATTATCATAGGACTTCTGTCCAAAGCCCTCCATGGAAATAATGGAATCCTCATATCTGTCCAGATGATACAAATCAACATAATCCTTTATATATCCGCAGTCAATGAATTTCTCCAGAGTCTGCTCGGAAATGCCGTCAATATTCATGGCATTACGGGTAACAAAATGTGCAAATCTTTTTATGTGCTTTGCCTGACATTCAGGATTGGTACAATACAGTGCCTCTGCTCCCGCAGAAGCCTCTATAACTGCCTTACCGTTACAAACGGGGCATTTATCCGGAATAACCAGGGAATTGCTTCCAGTAAGGTTCTCCCCTATCTGGGGAATAATCATGTTGGCCTTATATACGGTAATCCTGTCTCCGATTCCCAGTTTAAGTTCCTTTACAATACTTACATTATGGACACTGGCTCTTGATACAGTGGTTCCTTCCAGTTCCACCGGGTCAAAAACTGCCACAGGATTAATCAGTCCTGTTCTGGAGGCACTCCACTCCACTTCTCTTAAGACCGTTTCTGCGGTTTCGTCTGCCCATTTAAATGCAATGGCATTTCTGGGGAATTTGGAAGTAGTACCCAAGGACTCACCATAAGCGATATCATCATATAATAATACAAGGCCGTCCGATGGAAAATCATTGGAAACAATCTTTTCGGAAAAGAACTGTACAGCCTCCTTAATGGTATCTCCGTATACAATTCTTCGCTCCACCACTTCAAAGCCCTGTTCTTCAAGCCACTTAAACTGCTCTTCTCTGGAATTGTTAAAATCCACTCCCTCAGCTTTTATCAAGGCAAATGCAATCAGTCTGACATTTCTCTTTGCCGTTATTTCACTGTTAAGCTGTCTTACGGAACCGCTGCACAGGTTTCTTGGATTTTTATATTTATCCTCTGTTCCCGAAATTGATTGATTAATTTTTTTAAAATCAGAATAAGTAATAATAGCTTCTCCTCTTAAAACCAGACTTCCCTTGAAGGGTATCTTTAAAGGAAGGTTCTTAAATGTTTTTGCATTACCTGTAATAACTTCTCCCTCAAGTCCGTTGCCTCTGGTAACTGCCTTTACCAGTTCTCCTTTATTATAGGTTAAAACAACCGTAAGTCCATCCATTTTCCATGACAGAATGGATTTATGAGTACCTGCGAATGCAGCCAGCTCTTCAACCGATTTGGTTTTATCAAGACTTAGCATGGGGGTATCATGCTTTTCCTTCGGAAGTTCGCTTACGGTTTCGTATCCAACTCTCCCGGTAGGGCTGTCTGAAAGCTGTATTCTGGTCTCTTTCTCGAGAGCTTCCAGTTCGTCATATAATTTGTCATATTCATAATTACTCATTATCTCATGGGTTCCGGAATAATATACCTTTGCGGCCTCATTAAGTATTCCTACCAGTTCTTTAATTCGTTCCTGTTTATTCATTACCCATTCCTGCCATTCTTCTTAATTGGGATAAATCTTCTCCGGTTATTTCCATGATATCACCGGGTTTTAACCCCTCTGATACAATATTCATAATACGGATTCTCTGCAGTCTTGTAACTTTATATCCAAAGCTTCCGCACATTCTTCTTATCTGTCTGTTAAGTCCCTGTATTAATATTATTTTAAAATGCCGGTTATCTATTCTTTCTGTTCTGCAGGGAGCGGTTCTTACTTTAATGCCCTTTGCCCTGTCAGTAATCAAAACTCCGCTTGACATTTGTTTTAGAAATTCTCCGGTTATGTCCCGGTCAACCTGTACCATATACTCTTTTTCATGCTGTTCTGATGCTTTGAGAACGGAATTCATAAGCTGACCGTCATTGGTTAAAAGCATAAGGCCTTCCGAATCTCTGTCAAGTCTTCCCACAGGAAAGAGTCTTAAAGAATCAGGAATGAATTTTCCAATTCCCTCTCCCTGTTCATCGGAAAGCGAGCTGATATAACCCACCGGCTTATAAAATGCAAATACCCTGTATTGCCCCGGCAGTTTTACAGGATGCCCGTCTGCCACAACCTGCTGTCCGGGCATAACTTTAGTTCCGGTTACTGCAATAGTTTTGTCCACTGTTACCCTTCCCTGCTCCACTAAAGTGTCGGCAGCTCTTCTGGAACAATATCCAGACATACTGAGGTATTTATTTATTCTGATTCCGGTATCATATTCCAATTCATATCACCATAAATATATAATTATCTATTTTATCATAAATTTGTATAAGTTGGAACTAAAATAAAAAAAATATTGCCTAAAAAGAATAAATATATTATTATATATAAGGTGATTTTTTGCGTTTGTAGCTCAGTGGATAGAGCACCGGTTTCCGGAGCCGGGTTGTCGGGGGTTCGATTCCCTCCAGACGCAGTAAAAGGCATAGTTGCTGCTTTGGCAGTGACTGTGCCTTTTTCAGCTATTACACAATTCCCTGAATCTTCATAGCAACCTTATTCAAATATCTTTCTATTCTTCCTCAATATACCATTTCTTTTCCGTGGATTATCAAATTGACTTTGACATCTTGCTCGATTTTAAACAAAAATAGCACTCCGGCATCCTACAGTGCCTTATCTATTTTTATTCTTCACATTTCCACTTCTTTGCATGTTCCTCTAATGTCTTATAATCCAAGCATCTTTGAGCCACTTTGGATTCAGGAAATGTATACTTCTTTTCATATAAGTCCTTTGCTGCATCAGATAAATTCATGGTATTAATCATTTTCATTTCAGAATCTAATAAGTCAATGTACTTGCTTTTCTCTTCTTCTGACTTAAAAGTTCTATATGTACCGATATCCTTCTTAACAAAAGGTGTCACCTCATTCTTTGGAATCGGAAACATATAATTCAGATTTACAACCGCTATCAATCTCGACAATGCCTGCGGATCATATATTTTAAAGAAATCTGGTTGCTTTTTTATTTTTTGATGTCTGGGTTGTGCATGAGACACCTGTGTAATTTAAT